>JAYUUE010000284.1:0-9859 GCA_043754785.1 Polymorphobacter sp.
TAGCGAGGGCGGCAACGGCCGCGACAAATTTTGCGATGCGCATGACGTGGCCCCTCACGAATTACTCCCGATCGGCGTTTCATGGCCGGAGCAGGATTCAACAAGGTAATAGTTCTTTACCCAACCATTGCGGCACGTTAAATTTGATCGCGTGACGGCCGCGTCACCATGTGCGCGAGTGACACTGCACGGCACCCGGCCTATCATCGCTGGCTCGATGGTCATCCGCCGCCTTCCCGACTCGCTGGTCAACCAGATCGCCGCTGGCGAAGTGGTTGAACGCCCGGCGGCGGCGCTCAAGGAACTTGTCGAGAACGCGCTCGACGCCGGAGCACGGCGTATCGCCATCGATCTGGAAAACGGCGGTATCGATCATCTATCGGTCAGCGACGACGGCCATGGCATGGTCGCCAACGCGTTGCGGCTGGCTGTTGAACGCCATGCGACATCGAAGCTGCCCGACGGCGATTTGTCGGCGATTGCGACATTGGGGTTTCGCGGCGAAGCGTTGCCGTCGATTGCCAGCGTGGCCGTGTTGACACTGACCAGTCGCGCGGCAGACGAGCCACCAGACCAGTTGGGGGGGTGGGCGTTGGTCATCGACAACGGCCGGGTGGTGAGTGATGGCCCGGCGGCAGCGCCGGCCGGGACACGGGTGGCAGTCGATGGGCTGTTCCTAGCAGTGCCGGCGCGGCGGAAATTCTTGAAGTCGCAGCGGTCGGAGCTGGCGGCCTGCCTCGACGTGGTACGGCGACTGGCAATGGCGCGCGCCGATGTGGGGTTCGAGCTGCGGCATGATGGGCGGCGGCTGCTCGCGGTGGCGGCAGGCACCGATGTTGGGCCGGCGGCGCAAGTGGCGCGGCTGGCGGCACTGCTGGGGCCGGATTTTGCCGATAATGCCGTGGCGATTGATCTGGAGCGATCCGTCGCCGGCAGCGGCGAAGAGCAAGGCGTCTTGCGGCTGGGCGGCCTGGCCGGCATTCCGACCTATAATCGCGGGATCGCCGACCATCAGTTCCTGTTCGTCAACGGACGGCCGGTGAAGGATCGGCTGTTGATCGGCGCGGTGCGCGGCGCCTATCAGGATTTGCTGGCGCGCGACCGCCATCCTGTGGCGGCGCTGTTCCTCGATGTACCGTTCGATTTCGTCGATGTGAATGTCCATCCGGCGAAAACCGAAGTGCGGTTTCGCGATGCAGCGCTGGTGCGCGGGTTGATCGTTTCCGGATTGCGCCGGGCGCTCGATGCGGCGGGCCACCGCGCGGCCACCACGATCAGTGGCGCGGCGCTGGCCGCCTTCACCGTGCCGGTAGACAGCGTCTTGCCGCACGCCGGACATCCGCCGGGGCATTTTGCCGACACGCCGCGAATTTTCAGCCAATTTCCCGGCTTTGCCCTGCCATCGGGGGCGGCGCCGGAATCGGGCCTGGCGGCACCTGTACGGGATCAAGCACCGGCCGCGACCGCGCATCCGCTGGGGGTCGCGCGCGGCCAGGTCGCCAACACCTATATCGTTGCCGAAACCGAGGATGCGCTGATACTGGTCGACCAGCATGCAGCGCATGAGCGGCTGACGCTCGAGCGGATGATCCGCGCGCTGGGGACGGGCGGCGTCGCCTCGCAGGCGCTGCTGTTGCCGGAAGTTGTCGAACTCGATGAAATCGCTGCCGGTCGGATTGTCGATCGGGCGGCGGAGCTGGCCGAACTGGGGTTGGGTGTCGAAAGTTTTGGCGCCGCATCGGTGTTGGTGCGCAGCGTGCCGGCGTTGCTTGGCCGGGCCGATGCATCGGCGCTGGTGCGCGATCTCGCCGATGATCTGGCGGCGTGGGGCAGCGCGGTTACGTTGAAGGAACGCCTGGATAGCGTCGCGGCAACAATGGCCTGCCATGGCAGCGTGCGCGCTGGGCGCGTGTTGAGCCTGGCCGAGATGAACGCGCTGCTGCGCGAGATGGAAGTGACGCCGCACAGCGGCCAGTGCAACCACGGCCGGCCGACATGGGTGCGGCTGGCGAAGCCCGATATCGAGCGGCTGTTCGGGCGGCGTTGAAAATCCCCAGTCAGGCTAGCCTTCGTCGCCCATTCTGAGGGCGGCGATGAAGGCCTCCTGCGGGATATCGACATTGCCATATTGGCGCATGCGCTTTTTGCCTTCCTTCTGCTTGTCGAGCAGCTTGCGCTTGCGGCTGGCGTCGCCGCCATAGCATTTCGCCGTCACGTCCTTGCGCATTGCAGCGATGGTCTCGCGGGCGATGACCTTGCCGCCGATCGCCGCCTGGATGGGGATCTTGAACAGATGGCGGGGGATGAGGTCCTTCATCCGCTCACACATGTGCCGCCCGCGCGCTTCGGCGGCGCCGCGGTGGACGATCATGCTGAGCGCGTCGACGGGTTCGGCGTTGACCATGATCGACATCTTGACGAGGTCGCCTTCGCGGTGACCGATCTGGTGGTAATCGAAGCTGGCATAGCCGCGACTGATCGACTTGAGCCGGTCGTAAAAGTCGAAGACGACTTCGTTGAGCGGCAATTCGTAGGTGATCTGGGCGCGGCCGCCGACATATGTCAGGTTTTTCTGGATGCCGCGCCGGTCCTGGCACAGCTTGAGGAGGCTGCCGAGATATTCGTCGGGAACGAAGATGGTGGCTTCGATCCAGGGTTCCTCGATCAGTTCGATGGTGCTCGGGTCGGGCATATCGGACGGGTTGTGGAGTTCGATGAGACGACCGTCGCGGAGCAACATCTTGTAAACCACCGAGGGCGCGGTGGTGATCAGGTCGAGGTCGTATTCGCGGGTCAGGCGTTCCTGGATGATTTCGAGATGCAGCAGCCCGAGAAAGCCGCAGCGGAACCCAAAGCCCAAGGCGGCGCTGCTTTCGGTTTCGAACGAAAAGCTGGCATCGTTCAACCGCAGCTTGCCGAGCGAATCGCGCAATTTCTCGAAGTCGGCGGCGTCGATGGGGAACAGCCCGCAGAACACCACTGGCTGCACGGTCTTGAAGCCGGGCAGTGCGGTGGCGGTCGGGCGTTTTGCATCGGTGATGGTGTCGCCGACATTGGTCTGCGCGACTTCCTTGATCTGCGCGGTGATGAAGCCGATTTCGCCAGGGCCAAGCGCATCGAGCACTTCGATCTTGGGGCGGAAGCAGCCGACGCGATCGACGAGGTGCGTGGTGCCGGCCGCCATCATGGCGATCTGCTGGCCCTTGCGCAGCACGCCATCGATGACGCGCACCAGGATGACGACGCCAAGATAGGGGTCATACCAGCTGTCCACCAGCATGCACTTGAGCGGCGCGTCGGGATCACCCTTGGGCGGGGGTATTTCCGTGACGATGGCTTCGAGCAGTTCCTGGATGCCGATGCCCGATTTGGCGCTGGTCAGGACGGCATTGTCGGTGGAAAGGCCGATGACGTCCTCGATTTGCTGCTTGACGCGCTCGGGCTCGGCGGCGGGCAGATCGACCTTGTTGATGACCGGCACGATGACATGATCGTGCTCGATCGACTGATAGACGTTGGCGAGGGTTTGCGCCTCGACGCCTTGCGCCGCGTCGACCACCAGCAGTGCGCCTTCACAGGCGGCAAGCGACCGTGACACTTCATATGCAAAATCGACGTGGCCAGGGGTGTCCATCAGGTTGAGAATGTAGGTCTTGCCGTCTTTGGCCAGATAATCAAGGCGCACGGTTTGCGCCTTGATGGTGATGCCGCGTTCCTTTTCGATGTCCATATTGTCGAGCACCTGTTCGGACATTTCGCGCGCCGTCAGCCCGCCGGTGGTCTGGATCAGGCGATCGGCGAGCGTCGATTTCCCGTGATCGATATGGGCGATGATCGAGAAGTTGCGGATAAGGGAGATGTTGGCGGTCATGTTGCCCCCGCGACTAGCAGGGGGCGGGCAGGGGAGCAAATGCGGCTATTTCTCGCTGCTCCCTCCTACTTCTCCCTCCTCACCCTATCCCGCAAGCGCGCAATGGCGGGAGGGAGCAGGACGAGCAGGCAGTGCGCTTTTGGGTTCGTTAAACATTCACTTGCTTGACCAGCAGCAATACCGGCGCTTTACGCGGAGGCAACACAACCGAAAGGGCAGTCCTTGACGCTCAACATCGCCATCATCGGCGCCGGCCCGGCCGGTTACTACACCGCCGAAGCTGCCCTGAAACATTGGGGCGGTGCGGCGCGCATCGATATCATTGACCGGCTGCCGACGCCTTATGGCCTGATCCGGGCCGGCGTTGCGCCCGATCATCAGTCGATCAAGGCGGTGACGCGGCGTTACGAGGCAACTAACCTCAGCGAGGGCGTGCGCTTTATAGGCAATGTGACGGTCGGGTGCGATGTGACGATCGAGGAGCTGCTGGGGCTTTATGACGCGGTAGTGCTGTCCGTCGGCGCGCCGCACGACAAGCCGATCGGGATTCCGGGGGATGATCTGCCCGGCGTGTTGGGGTCAGGCGCGTTCGTCGGCTGGTATAACGGCCATCCTGATTTTGCCGGTTTGCAGGTGCCGCTGTCGCACCACGGCGCAGCGATCATCGGCAACGGCAATGTGGCGATCGATTGCGCGCGAATCCTAGCCAAGACGCCCGACGAGCTGGCAGTGTCGGACATCTCGCAGCACGCCATCGATGCGCTGCGCAGCTCGGCGATCCGGGATATTCACCTTGTCGGCCGCCGAGGCCCGCATCAGGCGAGCTTTACCGCCAAGGAAGCGGGGGAACTCGGTCACCTGGAGCGGGCACAACCGGTCTTGCGGGCGGCCGATTTTCCGCCGCTGGAGGCCGATGCGGCGCTCGAGCCGGGGCACCGCAAGATGGTGACGCATCTGCGCGGCTTTGCCGGGCTCGAGCGGTCCAAAAAGCCGGTGACAATCAATTTCGAGTTTTTCCGCCGGCCGGTGGCGGTGGAGGGTAACGGCAAAGCAGAACGCCTGATCGTCGAGACGACGCGGCTGGAGGACGGGAAAGCCGTCGGGACAGGCGAACTCCACGCGCTTCCGTGCGGGCTGGTCATCGCCTGCATCGGTTATCGCACCGCCAGCATCCCCGGCGTGCCATATGACAACGCCAAGGGGCGGTTTGCGGGTGACGAGGCCGGGCGCATCTTTCCGGGGCTGTACGCCAGCGGCTGGGCGCGGCGGGGGCCTTCGGGCACCATCGGCACCAATCGGCCGGATGGGTTTTCGGTGGTCGAGGCGATAGCGATGGACGGGATTGTCAGCAAAGGGCGTGATGCGCCAGGCGCGCTCGATGCGTTGCTGGCAAGCCGCGGCGTGCGGGCGACGCATTTCGGACATTGGCAGGCGCTCGACGCGCATGAAGTTGCGCGCGCGCGGCCGGGGGCACCGCGCGAGAAGCTGGTAAGTGTCGCGGAGATGCTGGGGCTGCTTGGGTGACCTGAGGCCTCCCCCTCGACGGGGGAGGCGACTCGCGCGGTTTCGCGCGGCTTGTGGGTGGTGGACTCGTGTGCCGCAGGTAGACCACCCAAGCGGCCGCCTCTCGCCTCCCCCGTGAGGGGGAGGAATCATACACGTCCGAAAACCGCCAGACTCGCGCAGCGGTCGGCGCTACACCCCCGTCATGAACATCCCCGCCCCCGACGCCTGCTACGCCGCCATGCTGCGGCGCGACCGCGCCTTTGACGGGGTGTTCTTTGTCGGAGTGACGTCGACGGGGATTTTCTGCCGGCCGGTGTGTCCGGCGCGGACGCCGCTGGCCAAGAACTGCACCTTTCACGGCAGTGCGGCAGCTGCGGTGGCGGCGGGGTTTCGCGCTTGCAAGCGGTGCCGACCCGAAAGTGCACCGGGGTCGCCGGCGTGGACGGGGAGTGGAGCCAGCGTGTCGCGGGCGCTGACGCTGATCGATGCCGGGGCGCTCGATGCGGGCGATGCGCCGGTGGCGGTGGAAGCGCTTGGTGACAAGCTCGGCGTCGGCGCGCGGCAAGTGCGGCGGCTGTTTGCCCGGCACCTCGGCGTGTCGCCGGTGGCGGTGGCACAGGCCAAAAGGCTGGCGGCTGCGGTGGTGCTGATCGATGCCGGCGCGCTGCCGATGACCAAGGTGGCGCTCAGTGCCGGCTTTGGCAGCGTGCGGCGGTTCAACGAAGTCTTTGCCGCCGTACATGCGGAAACCCCGGCGGCGCGGCGCAACCGCATGATGGGAGCAAGAATGATGCAACTTACTTTGGGCCGCTATGCGGCGCCGATGGCGGAACTGCTGGTCGTCACTGATGACGACGGAGTGCTGCGGGCGCTCGATTTCAGCGATTACCAGGAGCGGATGCAGCGGTTGCTGGCGCGGCATTATGGGGCGTTTGCGCTGGTTGAAGGGGCGGTTCCAGCGGCCCTTGCGGCGGCGCTCGATGCCTATTTCGGCGGCGACCTGGCGGCGCTCGATGCGGTGCCGGTGGCAACGGGCGGCAGTGAATTCCAGCGCCAGGTATGGGCGGCGCTGCGGGCGATCCCGGCGGGCACGACGAGCGGTTATGGTGCGCTGGCGGCGCGCATCGGGCGGCCGGGGGCGGCGCGGGCGGTGGGGCTGGCGAATGGGCTGAATCCGATCGGCATCGTGGTGCCGTGCCACCGGGTGATCGGCGCGTCGGGGGCGTTGACGGGCTATGCGGGGGGGGTGGCGCGCAAGCGCTGGTTGCTGGCGCATGAGGGGGTAATGGCCCCATAAGGTACCACCCTCACCCGGGCCGGCCAAGGAGCCGTCTCTCGACCTCTCCCGCCGAGGGAGAGGTGTTTTTATACCGCCACGAACCGATCCACACCGGCGTTCGTCACCCGCCTGATTTTGCCGCGTTCCTCCAGCCAGTGGAGGTGGGCTACCGCTTCCCCCGTGGCGATGCCGTAATCGCTTTCGCCAATGGGTTTGCGGAACAGGGTGGCGAAGCTGTCCACCGCCGTGCGGGGTTCGGCGCAAAAGGCCAGCAGCTTGGCGAGCTTGTCCTCGTGGTCATCCTTCAGCTGGTCGAGCCGAGTGTGGAGGCCCCTGAACGGCTCGTTGTGCGCCGGCAGCACGAGGATGTCAGGGTCGATGGCGCGCAGCGTCTCGATGCTTTCGAGCCAGTCGCCGAGCGGATCGGCAAAGGGTTCGCTGGGGTAGACCGAGACATTGCTGGTGATGCGCGGCAACACCTGGTCGCCGGCGATCATAAGGTCGCCGCTGACAAGACAGCTGTGTTCGGGCGCATGGCCGCGGCCGGTGACGATGCGCCACTGGCGCTTGCCGATGGTCAGCACGTCGCCATCCCTGATCCGCTTGTAGCTAGAGGGCAGCGGGCTGACGATGCGGTTGAACTGGCCCCAGGGTTTCTGTCGCAATTCGGCGATGGCGGCATCGGACCAGCCGGCGCGGATGGAGAAGTCCACGGCTTCGGGCGGCGGTGCATCGCGGACATCGAGGGTGAGCATCTGGGCCAGCAGATATTCGGTGCGAGCGATCTCCAGCGGCACGTTGAAGCGCTTGCACAGCCAGCCCGCCAGCCCGAGGTGATCGGGGTGGTAGTGGGTGACGATCACGCGGGTGACGGGTTTGCCCGACAGTGGCCCGGCGAACAGCGCCTCCCAATAGCTGCGCGTGCGCGGCATGTTGACGCCGGTATCGACAAGCGCCCAGCCGTCCCCCGCGTCGAGCGCCCAGAGGTTGATATGGTCGAGCCCGAACGGCAGCGGCATCCGCAGCCAATGGACGCCCTCTGCGACTTCGAACAGCGAGGCTTCGGCGGGCACCCAGCGACCGAAGGGATAATGCAGCCCGCGCAAATCTTGGGGGCCGCGGGGCTCATCGGGGCTGGCGGCGATGCGCGCCGGAGCGGTTGGGGCGTCTGCAAGTGACATGTCCGACATGCGCCGACCTTAGGTTGACGTTTACGTCACGTCGAGCCGCCATCTTGCCGAATGGCCTGCGGGAAGGGATAGGGGCAGGTGCACCCCAATGCTGCCTTTCGATTCCCCGATGCAGAGCAGGCGCTGGCCTTTGTGGCGGCGGTTGGCTTTGCGCACTTGTTCGGGGTGACGCCGGCGGGGCCGCGCGTGGCGCATATGCCTATGCTGGTGATGCCGTCGGGGGCTCTGCGCTTTCATCTCGCCATCAGCAATGCGCTCTCCACGCACCTGGACGGCGCTGTGGTGGTGGCGAGTGTCGGCGGTCCGGGCAGCTACATCAGCCCCAACTGGTATGGCGATCCGGCCGGCAACGTGCCGACGTGGAATTATCGCACGGTCGAGATCGAGGGCGTGGTGACGGCGCTGGGTTGGGATGACCTGCTGGCGCTGCTCGACCGATCGGCGGCAACCTTCGAGCCGCGCGTCTTGCAGGACTGGACGATGGCCAAGATGGACCCCGCGCGCCGCGATGCGATGATGCGAGCGATCACGGCGTATGAGCTGGTGCCGAGCGCGATCCGCACCACCGACAAGGCAAGCCAGAACCGCAGCGATGCCGAGGCGCGCAGCGTGGTGGCGGCGCTGGAGGCGATTGGTGATGCGAATGGAGCGGCGGAGGTCCGGCGGGTGCGCCGATGGTGAGGCTGGCGGTCTTTGATTGCGACGGGACGCTGATCGACAGCCAGGTCAACATCCTACGGGCAATGGGCGCCAGCTTTGTCCGGCACGGGCTGGCTGTGCCGGCGGATCATGATATCCGACGCGTGGTGGGGCTGAGCCTCGTCGAATCGATGCGGGTTCTGCTGCCCGAGGCGGAGCCGGCGCTGCACAGAAGTTTGGCGCAGGATTACAAAAACGCCTTCCAGCGTCTCCGGGCGGACCGTTCGCTGGACCCTGAGCCGTTGTATGCGGGTGTGGTCGACCTGCTCGATGCGCTGCGCGACGATGGCTGGCTGCTTGGGGTGGCGACGGGCAAGTCGGACCGGGGGCTGGGGCTGGCGCTCGCGCACCACGGGTTGTCGGCGCATTTCGTGACGTTGCAGACGGCGGATCGCCACCCTTCGAAGCCGCATCCGGCGATGTTGCGCGCGGCGTTGGCTCAAGCGGGGGCGGCGACGGACGACGCGGTGATCATCGGTGATACGGTGTTCGATATCGCCATGGGCGGCAACGCCGGGGTGCGTGCCATCGGCGTGGATTGGGGCTATCACGATGCCGCAGAACTGATCGACGCCGGCGCCGTGGGTGTGGCGATCGATGCCAGCGCGTTGCGAAGGTTGATCGATGGATGAGATGCCGCTGCCCGAAATCCTTTCCGTAGCAACCGCCAAGCGGCGTCTGGCGATCTATGTCGCCATAAGGTTGGCGGGGATTGGATTGTTGTTCGCGGGTGTCTGGCTGTTACGATCGCGGCCCGGCGCAGGCGGCATCATGCCGCTGTTCGTCGGCGCCGCAAGCTTGTTCCTTCGGCCGCGAATGCTGGCAAAGCTGTTCGGCCCGCGCTGGTAGGGGACCAAGGTGTCGCCCCCAGGAGCGACACATTGATAATGGCGATCAGGCGTGGGCCAGGCGGCGGCGGCGCTGTGCCGCACCGACAAGGCCAAAACTGGTTATGAGCATGATCCAGCTTGCGGGCTCGGGGACGGTGCCGGCGTCGTAGGTGACGGTGCCGACCAACGCGAGCGAGCCGGGGCCGCCGGTCAGGGGGCCGTTGCCCGAATTGATGCCGCTGTTGTTGTTGAAAAATACTTCGATGGTGTTGTTGCCGACAATGAAGGGCGCCGAGAATGAACCGCCGATGCCGTTGCCGCTGAAGCTGAACGGTACCGACGTGCCGGCCGCGCTGAAGTAGAAATTGCCGGTGCCGGGCCCAAAGATGCCGGTGCCAAAGATGGTCGTGCCGTTGACCGTGACGACTGCTGCATCATCGACGCTGAGCGAGGTGATGTTGAGAAGCGCGTTGGTAAACACGGC
>JAYUUE010000285.1:0-3276 GCA_043754785.1 Polymorphobacter sp.
AACAGAAAACCGCTGTGGGCAAGGCCAAGCCGATTTACGAGCCGGGGGCGTCGATCATCAAGTTGCAGATGGGGCCATACAAGACGAAGGACCTGGCGAAGGATGCCTGTGCGAAGATCGCCTTCAGCGGGCGGGCGTGTTTCGTGACCGAGGGCTAATCCGGGCTCCTCTTCCTCAGGGAGGAGGCTTCTCACGCGCCAGCGCGGTGGGTGGAGATCGTCCGAATATCGCCTTGTGCGGAGTCCCTGGTCCGCGCAATGGAGCGTCTCTCGCCTCCCCGCAAGGGGGAGGGCTTTGGACGCTACGCCGCCGCCAGCACCCGTTTGCCCGGCCATTTTGCCCAGAGCGCGGCGCGGCGCTTCGCAACGTCTTCGCGGGCCTTGTCCTTGACCGGACCGAAGCCGCGCACGTCCATCGGCAGTCGGGCGATGGCGAGGGCGAGGCTGCGATTGTCGGCGGTGAGGCCGGTGAGCAACGTGTCGATTTCGGTTTCAAACGCCGTTATGTCGGCGCGCTCGTGGCGCCGTTCTGCCGAATAGCCAAACACGTCGAGTGCCGTGCCGCGCAGACCCTTGAGCTTGGCAAGCACGCCGAACGCTGTGAAAATCCACGGGCTGAAGCTGATCTTTTTCGGGCGGCCGGTTGCCGGATCGAGGCGCGAGATCAGCGGCGGTGCCAGCAGCACGCGCGGTCTGCCGCCGGCGAATTGCGCGCCATACGCGGCGGTGAAGCGGCCGTCTGAATAAAGGCGGCCGATCTCATATTCGTCCTTATAGGCCATCAACTTGTAAAGGCTGCGCGCCACGGCTTCGGCGATGTCGTCACCGGCGGCGGCGCGGACGCTGGCGATGCGGACGGCGAAGCGTTGGGCGTAGGCGGCGTCCTGGTAGGCAGTCAAGTCAGCGACGCGGCGGGCGATCACTTCGTCGAAGCTTTTGGCCGGCGGTTCGGGCTGTGGGCCGCGCGCGGCGGCGACCAGCGCTTCGACCTTGTCGGGGCGGACGGCGAGCAAGCGGCCGAGGCCAAAGGCGCGCTTGTTGAAATCCACAGCGACGCCGTTGAGTTCGATCGCCTGTTCCAGGCTGGCGCGTTGCAGCGGGATCAGGCCCTTTTGCCAGGCATAGCCGAGCAACAGGATATTGGAGGCGATGGCATCGCCCATCACCGCGACGGCAACCGTGTCGGCGGCGATGAAGTCGCAGGCGTTGGGGTTCGATGCGGCGCGGATGGCCTTTTCGACTTGCGCGCTCTGGAAATCCAGATCGCGGTTGCGAACGAAATCCGACGTCGGCGCGATGTCGGCATTGGCGACGACTGCGGTGCGCTGCGGGATCATCAGCGTTTGCGTCGGCTTGTCGGCCGCCACCACCGCGTCGCACGCCAGCACCAAATCGGCGCCGCCGGCGATGATGCGCGGCGACAGCAGGTCTTCGTTTGTCGCAGCGATGCGGACATGGGCGTAAACCGCGCCGCCCTTTTGCGCCAAGCCGGCCATGTCGGCGGTCGTCGAGGCGCGGCCCTCGAGATACCCGGCGGTGCCGAGCAGCGCCGAAACCGTCAGCACGCCGGTGCCACCGATGCCGGTGACCATGATGTTATAGCCATGGCCGGCGGCGGGGATGACGGGTTCGGGCAAGTCGATGACGTCGAAATCGGCGCGGGATTTTTTCACTTCGGCACCATCGACGGTGATGAAGCTGGGGCAAAAGCCTTTGACGCAGCTGTAATCCTTGTTGCAGCTCGACTGGTTGATGCGGCGTTTGCGGCCGAATTCGGTTTCGAGCGGTTCGACCGAGACGCAGTTCGATTGCACCGAACAGTCGCCGCAGCCTTCGCAGACGGCGGCATTGATGAAGATGCGGCGATCGGGGTCAACCATCGTCTTGCGCTTGCGGCGGCGGCGCTTTTCGGCGGCGCAGGTCTGGTCGAAGATGATGACCGTGCAGCCTTCGGTGGCGGCGAACTCCTCCTGGATTTCGAGCAACGCCGAGCGGTCGAGCAGGCGCACCGTGGTGGGGAGAGTGACACCCTTGTAGCGCGCCAGGTCCTCGGTGAGCACCGCGACCTTTTTGGCGTGTTCGGCGACCATTTGACCGGCGATCTGATCGACCGAGAGTTCGCCGTCGTGCTTCTGGCCGCCGGTCATAGCGACGGCGTCGTTGAACAGGATCTTGTAGGTGATGTTAACCTTGGCAGCGATGCTCTGGCGGATGGCGAGCAGCCCGGAGTGAAAGTATGTGCCGTCACCGAGGTTGGCGAAGACGTGCTTTTCGCTGGTGAACGGCGCCTCGCCGACCCAGGTAACGCCTTCGCCGCCCATCTGGGTGAAGGTTTCGGCGCGGTCCATCCACAGGGCCATGATGTGGCAGCCGATGCCGGCGAGGGCACGCGAACCTTCGGGCGGCTTGGTCGAGGTGTTGTGCGGGCAGCCCGAGCAGAAGAACGGCGTGCGCTTGATCGGCGTGACAAAGGCAGCGGCCTTGGCGCCCTGTTCGTTGAAGAACGCCAGCTTGGTGCGGATCCGGTCGGTATCGTGATACTTCTGGATGCGCGCGGCGATGACATGGGCGATGACGCCCGGGGTCAGCTCGTTGTCGGGGCTGAGCAGCCAGTCGCCGTTCTCGTCCTGCTTGCCGACAACACGGGGCCGCACGGATTCGCGCCAGTTATACAGCTGCCATTTGAGCTGATGCTCGATGAACTCGCGCTTTTCCTCGATTACAAGGACTTCTTCGAGACCCTCGGCAAAGCCGCGCATGCCGGTGGGTTCCAATGGCCAGGGCATGCCGACCTTGTAGACCCGCAGCCCGATGTCGGCGGCGACGCGGGCATCGATGCCAAGCTCGTCGAGCGCCTCCATGGTGTCGGCATAGGCCTTGCCGGTGGTGACGATGCCGAAACGCGGGCGGGGGGTGTCAAAGACGATGCGATCGATGCCATTGGCCTTGGCGAACGCCATCGCGGCAAAGCCCTTGAAGCGTTGCAGGCGCGTGTCTTCTTCGCGCCAGATATCGCCGCCGCGGATGTGGACACCGCCTTCGGGGAAGTCGAATTCGGGGATTATGATGCGGCGTTGTTCGTTGGCGAGGTCGACAGTGGCGGAGGTTTCGACGGTGTCGGCGGTGGCCTTGAAGCCGACCCAGGTGCCCGCAAAGCGGCTCATGGCGAGGCCGAGCAGCCCGTATTCGACGAATTCATGCACCGAGGCCGGGGCGAGGAACGGCACGAACGCCGCCTGGAAGTTGTGGTCGGATTGGTGGGGCAGCGTCGACGACT
>JAYUUE010000286.1:0-3259 GCA_043754785.1 Polymorphobacter sp.
CCTGTCCCTCATGGGCTTGCAGTTTTTGCACCAGTGTGTCGGAAAGGATCGGCAGGCTGGGGACAACGACCATCTTGTAGCCACCGAGATCGGCATCGGGGCCGACGATGTCGATATCGAGGCCGAGCCGGCGCAGCGCCGAATAAAACGCAAACACCAGTTCCTGATAATGAAATGACCGGCCTTGCGGCTGCGTCGCCAACAGCCAATCAGCCTCGTAGGAGAACACCAGCGCGACGGCCTTTGGCGGTGCGCCGAGTGCGCCAAGCGCCGACAGATCCGTTGCTGCCGCCGCAACTTCGCCGGCGCCGACATCGTCGGTGCGATCGGGCCGCAGCAGCCCGGCATGCATCTGCTCCTGTCCGAACGGCGCCTGCCTCCAGCGGAAATAGCTGACGACTTCGGCGCCGTGCGCCGCTGCCTCAAGCGTCCATAGTCGCACCATGCCAGGCAGGGGGGACGGGTTGAACCCCGCCCAGTTCACCGGCCCCGGCTGCTGTTCCATCACCCACCAGCGGCCGTTCGCGCAGCCGCGATAAAGATCGTGATGGAAGGCCGCGATATCGGGATGGCCCTGCTGGGCGTAGCGCAGCTTGTCGGCGGCGGGAAACCAGAATTGTTCGAGAAAGCCCAGCGGGTAGCTGTCCCATGCCGCAACATCGAGGTCGCGCCCGACGGCGTGATGATCGAACTGGGTGAAAAAGCCCATAAAATTATGGACGATGTCGCGGCCGGGCGAGGCTGCGCGCAAAATGTCCACCTGGATTCGGTTAAAGGCAACGACTTCGTCCGAAGCGAAACGGCGAAAGTCGAGGACATGGGCGGGGTTGGGTTCGGTGACGGCCAAATTGGGCAGGTCGATCTCAGCGAACGATCGATATTCCATGCTCCAGAAGACGTTGCCCCAAGCGGTGTTGAGCGCAT
This sequence comes from Polymorphobacter sp., assembly GCA_043754785.1. Taxonomy (GTDB): domain Bacteria; phylum Pseudomonadota; class Alphaproteobacteria; order Sphingomonadales; family Sphingomonadaceae; genus Sandarakinorhabdus. The sequence continues at coordinate 925 of JAYUUE010000286.1, forward strand.
CGATGCCGCCGTGGCGCGCCGCCAGCCAGGTCCGGAAACCCTCCGACGCCGCCGCAGAGTAACTGAGGACGGTATCATGGCAGCCATATTCATTGTCGGTTTGCCAGGCCACTACGGCTGGGTGCTGGCCATAGCGTGCCGCCATCGCGGCGGTGATGCGCGCGGCCTCGCGCCGGTAACCGGCATGCGAAAAGCAATAGTGCCGGCGCGATCCGAAGCGGCGCGGGTGGCCTTGGGCATCGATGGCGACCATGTCGGGCATGGTGTCGACGAGCCATTTCGGAGGGGTGGCGGTCGGCGTGCACAGAATGATACCGAGGCCGTGACCGGCGAGGACAGCGATGGCGCGATCGAGCCAGCTCCAGTCGAATCGCCTCGGTTCGGGCTCGATGCGGCTCCAGGCGAATTCCGCGATGCGGACGCGCGACAGGCCCATTGCCGCCATCCGGCGAGCATCGTCTTCCCACCAGTCCTCCGGCCAATGCTCGGGGTAATAGCAGACACCGAGGCGCATCAGCCAGTCACCCGGTCGAGGGCGATGAGCCAAGCCGTGTCGGGCAAGGACAACGGCAAGTGCAGCCCGGTTTCCGCCAGCGCGCGGCCGCTGAGGTGGAAGCCAGTGCACCAGAGGTCGGCATCAGGCAACAGCCGGTCGCGGCGCCTTGGTTCGAGCAATCGCACGCGGTAGCGCGCCATCGCGTCGAGTCCGGTCAGTCGCACCGGTTCCACATGATAATCGGTGGCAAAGCCGGTCGATGCTATCAACGCCAAGGCGCGCGCGCCGTCTGCTGCAATCGCCAGCGCCCCGAACAGGCCGTGCCCCGAGGGGCCTATCTCCCGGACAGCGCCGCCATGGAGGACACAGCGCCATTGCTTGTAAAGGGCGATATGCGCCGCCAGCACGGCGCGCTCTCCCGCCGTCATCGCGGCCGGGTCGGCCTCCACGCCCATATGACCGAACAGCGCGACCTTGGCGCGAAAGTCCATCGGGGTTCGGCGACCGGTGATGGGGTTGGGGCTGGGGCCGACATGACTGCCGATGACCTCGGGCGGCAGGAACCGGCCCCATGCGGCATTGATCCGCAGCCGTTCGCCGGGGTCGTTGTTGTCGCTCGGCCAGACCCGGTGGCAACGCGCCAGCATGGCGAAATCGACGCGCCCGCCGCCACTGGCGCAGCTTTCGATTTCGAGCGCCGGATAGGCGGCGCGCAGCCGATCGAGCAGTGCCAGCACCGCCAGCGCCTGGGCATGGCCCTTCCCTGCGGTGGGAAAAAGTTCGCGGTTATGGTCCCATTTGAGATAGGCGATCGACCCCGGCGCCAGCAACCGGTCGAGGCTTTCGAAGACATGATCGGCGACCTCGGTTCGGGTCAGGTCGAGGACAAGTTGATGCCGCTGCGTCGGGCGCGGCTGGCCGGGAACATGCAGGCACCAATCGGGGTGGCGCCGGTAAAGATCGCTGTCGGGACTGACCATTTCGGGCTCCACCCACAGCCCGAAATCGAGCCCGCGTGCAGAGCAGGCGGAAGCGAGCGGCGCCAGCCCGTTCGGAAAGCGGCCGGTGTCGGGCGTCCAGTCGCCAAGGCTTGTGGTGTCGTCGCGGCGGCCGCTGAACCAGCCATCGTCGAGGACGAAGCGTTCAACGCCGATCTCGGCGGCGGCCGCGATCAGCCCGAGCACGTTGGCTTCATCGAGGTCAAACGCCAGCGCCTCCCAGCTGTTGAGGTGGACCTTGCGTGGTCCCCATGCGGTACGCCCCGGCAGGACATCGGCGCGCAAATAGGCGTGGAACGCGGCGCGCAGGCCGTTGCGCCCCGCTACGCTGGAGGCAAACAGCGCCTCGGGGGTCGTGAAGCTGGCGCCGGGCGCCAGCACGACCTCGCCGGGATCGAGACGACAGCCTATCCGCAACCCCGCCGCGCCGTCGGCACTGCGTTCGAGCAAACGGTTATGGTCGCCGTTCCACGCCAGATGGACGCCGATCATCCGCCCGGTATCGGCATCGGCGCCGGCTGACTGGGCGACCAGCCAGTTGCCGCCGCCGAAGCCGGGCCGCCCGCCGCGCGAGACACTGGCCTGCGCGCCCGCGATGGGCATCGTCGTCGTCTGCATTTCGCGCGCCCAGCGCCCGGCAAAATGCACCGCCTCGCTGGCCCAGCCAGGCAAGGGCAGCGCCAGCGACGCCAGGTTGTCGACCGCCAGCGGCGTCCCACCGGTGTTGGTCAAGGTCATCGAGGCACAAACGACATCGCCGGCGCCGATGCGCCAGCCGATCGTCAGCGCGAGGCCATTTGCGGGATCGGCCATCGAAACCCGCAGCGCCGCCGGCGACGCC
>JAYUUE010000287.1:0-3259 GCA_043754785.1 Polymorphobacter sp.
GGTAACGGATGTTACGGTAATCGGCAAGCCCTTTGCAGTTTGGCGAGCGCGGCGCGCAAGTCGGCAGCTTCCATTGCGGTCAGTACGGCAAGCAGTCGCGCCTCGACCTCGAGCGCCTGTGGCGCAACGATATCGTGAATGCGCCGGCCTTCTGCCGTCGGACTGAGCCGCCGCGTCCGCCGATCGCCGGAATCACAGGCACGATCAATCAGCCGCCGCGTCGCCAGCGCCGTCACCGCACGGCTGATTGTCATCTTGTCCATGCCGGTCGCCGCCAGCAATTCCGCCTGCGCCGGATTGCCCGCCGCCGTGATTGCCGCGAGCACGCGCCATTCCGCCGCTGTCAGCCCGAATCGCGCCTCGTAATCGGTGCCGGTCGCCACGGCGCGCGATACGGCGTTCGAAGCCACCGAGAGCTGGTAGGGCAGGAAATCGGCGAGGTGAAACCCGGCCATTGCCGGCTACAGCTTGACAGCCGGCGCAAACAGCAGGCGTTGGTGCAGGGCGATGTTATCGGGGTTCGTCGGAGCCAGCCGCGCGATCAGCTCGCGGCATTTGGCCTGATACGCCGGCAATTCCTTGTCGTGGCGATCAAAGGCTTCCAGCAGAACTTTTCCGCCGATGTCCGGCGCGAAATCCGGATAATAATAGCCATAATCTTTCAGAAATTCGGAATTATGAATCAGCGGATAGCCGCCGTGCAGAACGTCATAATAAACATAGTTCAGCCCGTTTTCCCAATGATGGGTAACGATGGCATCGCAATGATTGGCGAGAAAATCGGCACTGACAAAGCGCGGCTCCACCGTCATGATGCCGGCTTTTACCGCCTGCAACGACGATGCGAAGCTATTGAAATGGCTGTTGTTCATATGCGGCAGCGCGTTGGAAACATACATCGCTTCAAAGGCTTCCTTGCGCTCGCGCCAAGCAGCTTCGCAAGCCAGCATGCCGATGTGGCTGGTTTTCATGACGGTGATGTTTGGGTCCATCATGCCAACCCGCCATTTTTGACGGCCGGGGTGGTAGCCAAACAGGCCTTCCTTTGCCACCGGTCGGCAATCAATGAATGTTGGCGCCCAGATCTGCGGTATTTCGTTCACAGGCACCCGGTACACCGTCTGCAACCAGGGACGGTAGGTATGCAAGTGCTGGGGCGTCATCCAGATGGCATCGAACAGACCCGCATCGAAATAGCGCTCGGCATCTGGCCGGCGCGGCGTTGCGATCATCGCCTCCATCGAAATGACCGCACCATTGCCGCCGCGATAAGAAATCAATTTCGTGCCGTTTTCGCGCAATATGGTCATGGTCGGCGGGTCGATCGCGGCGCCGATGGTGATGACATAATCGAGCTGATCAATCACCGTTGGCGTGCGGACGATATCGGTAATCTGGATCCCCAGATCGTCGACATTCTCCGTCAGTTCGCCATCGCCGTGGTTAAGCAGCAGCACGCGCGCACAATCGGGTGCAGCGCGAAACATCTGATAAAGGAAAAAAACGTTCTGGCGGAGACCATTTTCCCAAAGCCCCAGCTTACCATCTTTCCCGACAAAGATGGTGATGCCGATTGTGTAACCGCGTTTGCGGCGGATACGCGGCTTCACCCGATAAGTTCCTTCTTGATCGACACGCAACCGGCGGCGCCGGCAGGCATCAGGTACAGCTGCAATCCCGGATTGGCCTCGCTCACCTTGACCGATCGCAGAAAGGGCTTTTCTCCCTTGAAATCGGCAAACACCCGCGCCTTGATCGCAGCGCAGGTTTCCGGCCAGTAAATAACCTGTTGATACAGGCCCGAACACGATCCGGCCGGTGCGACGATCAGCGTTGTGAGCCGAGTTTGCAACTTGTCGCCGTTGGCGCCTTCGGATGTCACCACTGTCGGCCAGCGGTTGGCATCCGGTCCCAGCGGTTGCACGATGAATTGCACGTCACCGCGATCGAATAAAAAGGCCGCGGCCTGCGAGATGACTGGCGCGCACGTATTCAGATTAACCGACTTGATCGCGGTGTTCAGCCGGTCGAGTGGCTTGGCCGGTGAGCTGAATGCCCCGCCGACACCGCCGGATTGCGCAATGGCTATGCCGCTGGTCACCAATGCTACCGCCGCGACGCCGCCCGCCAACCGCGCCCAGAACCAATGACGGACGTGTGTGATCGCGATCACCCCATTACCTTCTCGATGAGTTCGCTGTAACGCGCTTGGACAACGGGATTGTCGACGCGGTAGCGCCACAAATAGTCGATCGCGTCGCTGCGCGCCTGTTTCGCTCGGCCGGCGTGCCGCGACAGCGCATCGACAATCGCCCGCCCACCGTCCTGGCTATCAAAGGCCTTGTAGTAATATCCGGCACCGTCGATCTCGGTGGAGTTGTGGATGAACGGATAACCCGAATACAGGACGTCCCAATACAGATAGTTCAGATTGTTTTCCCACTGATGCTCGACAACGGCATCAATATGGGTGCCAAGGACGTTGCTGATCATCCACCGGCCCTCTGCAAACACCCGGTTCGCCTTGCCCAGGCTTGTTGCCGCAACAAGTTCGTCGAAGTGCGGGTAGCCGATAAGCTGCTGAGTGTTGAACAGCAAAACCCTATCGACCAGATGGGGCGCCGCACGATAAGCCTCCTCACACGCCAGAAACGGGATATGGAAGGTCTTGACCACATTGATATTGGGTTCGAAGGTTCCGACGCGATATCCGGTCGTCCGGTCTTTTTCCTGCCAGAAGTAGTTGACTTTGGCGGCCCTGACCGCGCTTTCCAGACACACCGGCTCCCAGATATGCGGCGCAATCTCGGTCGCGGCTGAGCGGAGGATCGTACAGGAGCCGCGGTTCATGTGCCAGTGTTGCGGGGTTATCCACACCGCGTCATAGCCAAGCGGTGCGATCGTCTCGCCATAGGGCACATTTGAGGCAACGGCTTCAAAGTTCATGACCATGGCATTGCCCGCCATGTAGGAAACGACCTTGCCGCCGCGGGCGCGCAAGCGGTTAACGATATCGTCGTCGGTGCGATGTCCCAGTTCGATGACCAGATCGAGCTCGGCCGCCGCAGTTTCCTGCGTGACCGTCACGACGCCGACCCATTCGCCGAGCGGGTTGGGGGTGGTGTGAACTGTACAGTCCACGACGCAAACCAGCCCAACCTCGGGCAAGCGGTTGAGCAACATGACCAGATAAATGATGTTCTGGTTGAGGCCCGATGACCAGATGATCTGGTTGACGTCCTCTGAGCCGCGCCCGACG
>JAYUUE010000288.1:0-9765 GCA_043754785.1 Polymorphobacter sp.
GCCACAATACCTTTGCCGATGTGATGGCGATGGCAACGCGGCCGGTGGTGGTCAGCCACGGCGGTGTAAAGGCGACCTGCAACACCAACCGCAATCTGACCGACGACGAGCTGCGACTGCTGGCGAAAAATGGCGGCATGATCGGCATTGGTTATTGGGATGCCGCCGTGTGTGCCACCACGCCGGCGGCGACGGCCAAGGCCATCCTGCACGTGCGTAACCTGATCGGCGCCGGCCATGTCGGGCTGGGGTCGGATTTCGATGGTTCCACAACCACAGGATTCGATACCGCGCATCTGGCGGCTGTTACGCAGGGGTTGATCGATGCCGGGCTGAGCGAAAGCGAGATCGCCATGGTAATGGGCGGCAATGCGGCGCGTGTCCTTGGGCTGGGGATGGTGCCGCGCCCCGGAGTAGCGCTGGCGCCGACGCCGGTGCACGGCTAAGTCGCAAACATGGAGCGGATTACCAACGGCGCCATCTTGCCCGAACGCTTTCGCGGCGGCGTCGCGGCGCTGGGCAATTTCGACGGCTTTCACGCCGGGCACCAGGCGGTCGTCGGGCGCGCACTTGATCTGGCGCGAGGGCGCGGTGTGCCGGCGCTGGTTGCCAGCTTTTCCCCGCACCCGGCGCGGCTGTTCGAGCCCGGGCTGCCGCCGTTCGCGCTGACCATGATGTCGCAGCGGCTCGATCTGATCGCAACGTTCGGCATCGATGCGGCGGTGATGATTCCATTCACCCGCGAACTGGCGGCGCTGTCGGCGGAGACGTTTGTCGAACAATGGCTGGTGCGGCGGCTGGGGCTGACCGGCGTTGTGACGGGCGGCGATTTCACCTTTGGACAAGGGCGCAGCGGCGATGTGGCGCTGCTGGCGGCGCTTGGCGAGACTCGCGGGTTCACGGCGGAGGTCGTGCAACCAGTTGTGGATGAAGTGGGGGTGATTTCGTCCAGCCGCATCCGCGCTTTGCTACGCGAGGCCGATCCGGTGGGTGCGGCGACGCTGCTGACGCGGCCGTTCACCATTCGCGGCATGGTTGAGCATGGTGCGAAGCTGGGGCGGACGTTGGGGTTTCCGACTGCGAACCTGCGCCTTGGGGATTACCAGCGCCCGGCCTATGGAGTTTACGCCGTCATGGTTCGCCTGCCCGGCGGCGCGCGCGTCAAGGGCGTCGCCAACCTGGGCATCCGCCCGATGATCGAACCGCCGGAGGAGCTGCTCGAAACCTGGCTGATGGACTGGTCGGGGGATTTGTACGGCAAGACCATCGAGGTCGAGCTGGTGGCATATCTGCGGCCGGAGCTGAAGCTGGACGGGCTGGAGGCGTTGAAGGTGCAGATCGCCAGGGATGTGGAGGCGGCGCGCTCGGTGCTTTAGTTGTTCGCTCCCGCAAGCGGGAGAGGGGTAGAATTGGCTGCGCCCCTCCTCTAGACACCCCGCACCATGACCGATTACCGCGATACCGTGTTCCTGCCGAAGACCGACTTTCCGATGAAGGCCGGGCTTGCCGAAAAGGAGCCACGCATCCTGGCGCGCTGGCAGGCCGAGGACAGCTATGGGCAGTTGCGGGCGGCGCGGAAGGGCCGCGAAAAGTTCATCCTCCACGATGGCCCGCCCTATGCCAATGGCGATATCCACATCGGCCATGCGATGCAGAAGACGCTGAAGGATTTGGTCGTCCGCACCCAGACTTTGCTCGGCAAGGACGCGCCGTTCGTGCCGGGTTGGGATTGCCACGGCCTGCCGATCGAATGGAAGGTCGAGGAGGAATATCGCAAGCACAAGCGCAACAAGGACGAGGTGCCGGTGGCGGAATTCCGAGCCGAATGCCGCGCTTACGCGGCAAAATGGGTGGATGTGCAGAGCGAACAGTTCCAGCGGCTCGGCATCGGCGGACAGTGGGACAAGCCGTATCTGACGATGGATTTAGCGTCGGAGGCGGTGATCGTCTCGGAATTGCTGAAGTTTGCCGGGAGTGGCCAGCTGTATCGCGGCGCGAAGCCGGTGATGTGGTCGCCGGTGGAAAAGACCGCGCTGGCCGAGGCCGAGGTCGAGTATCACGATATTGTCTCGACACAGATCGATGTGGCGTTCGAGATCGTGGAGTCAGCGATTCCGGAACTGGTCGGTACATATGCGGTCATCTGGACGACGACGCCTTGGACGATTCCGGTTAATCAGGCTTTGGCTTATAATCCCGAAGTCGAATATCGTGTCGTTGCATTTCATGCAGCTACAAGCTCTGAGAATGGCTTTCACACGGCTGGTAAGCCGGCCTTCAAACTGCTGATCGCTGATGCACTGCTGCCGGCATTCCGCGCCCGCATTGAGCCCGCGAAGAACAATGGTGCCGGCTACCTGCCTGGCGAGTTTGGCGAGGTGATCTTCGGCTCCGACCTTGCAGACACTATCGCTCGCCACCCCCTCCACGCCCTCGGCGGCTTCTACGCCACGCCGCGGCCGTTCTTGCCCGGCGATTTCGTCACCACCGACGCCGGCACCGGGCTCGTCCACATGGCGCCGGACCATGGCGAGGATGATTTCATCCTGTGCAAGGCGCATGATATCGCGCCGGTGTTCGCCGTGCTCGGCGATGGCACCTATCGCACCGATCGCCCCGACTGGCGCTGGTTGCAGGGCATGGGCAATGTCATCAGCGACAAGCTGAATGGCCCCGAAGGCGCGATCTGCACGGCTTTGCGCGACGCCGGCGCGTTGCTGGCGGCGGACAAATACGCCCACAGCTATCCGCATTCGTGGCGATCGAAGAAGAAGGTGGTTTACCGCTGCACGCCGCAGTGGTTCATTCCGATGGACCTTCCTGTTCCTCCCCCTCAGGGGGGAGACGGCTCGCGCGCCAGCCCGGCGGGTGGGGGTGGACTTGCTTCGACGCATGAGACCCCCACCCGGGCCGCGCCGAGTGGCGCGTCTCTCGACCTCCCCCCTGAGGGGGAGGAGAGTACCCTCCGCACCATCGCCATGGGGGCCATCGCCAACACCCGCTTCATCCCCGAAAAGGGTCGCAATCGCCTCAGTTCGATGGTCGCCGGCCGCCCGGACTGGGTGATCTCGCGCCAGCGCGCCTGGGGCGTGCCGATCACACTGTTCGTTGACCGCAGGACCGGCGCCTATTTGACCGACGCGGCCGTCAACGCCCGCATCATCGCGGCGGTGCGCGAGCGCGGTGTCGATGCCTGGAACGCCGCCGATGCACAGGCTTTGCTCGGCAACGACTATGCGCTCGCAGATTACGAGCAGGTGACCGACATTCTCGACGTGTGGTTCGACAGCGGTTGCACGCACGCCTTTGTGCTCGAAAGCGGCGAATGGCCCGAGCTGTCATGGCCGGCCGACCTGTATCTCGAAGGCAGCGACCAGCATCGCGGCTGGTTCCAGTCGAGCCTGCTCGAAAGCTGCGGCACGCGCGGTCGGGCGCCGTATGGCGCCGTGCTGACGCATGGCATGACGCTCGATGCCAAGGGCTTCAAGCAATCCAAATCGCTGGGCAACACCACCGACCCTGCAGTGCTGCTCAAGGATTATGGCGCCGATATCATCCGGCTGTGGACGGCGACCAGCGACACCACCGAGGACCATCGGATTGGCGACGAAATCCTTAAGGGCGTGGCGGACCAGTATCGGAAGATCCGCAATACCTTCCGCTACTTGCTGGGTGCGCTGGATGGGTTCAGCGCGGCCGAGCGCGTCGCGCCGGCGGACATGCCCGAACTCGAGCGCTGGGTGCTCCACCGGCTGGCGGAGATCGATGCCGAGCTGCGCGTCGCGGTGCATGACTATGATTTCAGCGGCTACGTCACGGCGGTTTCGACCTTCATCAACAACGACCTTTCGGCGTTCGTCTTCGATATCCGCAAGGATTCGCTGTATTGCGACGCGGCTTCGGCGCCGAAGCGCCGGGCGTATCGCTCCGTGCTCGACATTTTGTTCCACGCGCTGACCCGCTGGTTGGCGCCGGTGCTGGTGTTCACGGCAGAGGAGGTGTGGGGCACGCGCTATCCCGATGGTGGCAGCGTGCATCTCCTCGAATGGCCGGCGGTTGATGCCGGGTGGCGGGATGCGGCGCTGGCGGAACGTTGGGACCGGCTGCGCGTTCTGCGTTCGCTCGCCACACTGGCGATTGAACCTGCACGGCGTGACAAGCTGATCGGGTCCAGCCTTGAAGCCAGCATCACCATCAATGCCAGCCACGCTGATGCAGCCCTGCTCGCCAGCGTCGATTTTGCCGAACTGGCGATTGTGTCGCATGTGCAGGTTGTGATCGACTCAGCGCTTGAATCGGGCGTCAGCGTTTCGACCAACAAGAGCCACAACCCCAAATGCGAGCGTTGCTGGCGATATCTGCCCGACGTTGCCGAACATTCTGGCCTGTGCAACCGCTGCACCGAAGGCGTCGCTGCATGAAGCGTCTTGGTTTCAGCGTCGCCGCTTTCGTCCTGCTCATCGATCAACTGACGAAATATTGGATCCTCAACATTGTCCGCCTTCCCGAGCGTGGCTATGTCGAACTGTTGTCGTTCTTCCGGCTGACCTATGTCGAAAATTTCGGCGTTTCGATGAGCCTGTTTCGTGTCAGTTCCGATCTCGGGCGCTGGGCATTGGTGGCAGTGACCGGGATGATTGCCGCCGCTGTCGCTGTGTGGATCACCCGCGAAAAGGCGCGCACCGATGTGCTGGCGCTCGGGCTGGTGCTCGGCGGCGCGCTCGGAAATATCACCGACCGGGTGCGGTTCGGCTATGTCGTCGATTTCCTGCATTTTTTCTGGGGCGAACATAGTTTCTGGGTGTTCAACGTTGCGGATGCAGCGATAACCGCAGGTGTGCTATTGCTGCTCAGCCGCGCCTTGCTCGCGCCAAAGAATGACGCGCTGTCGGCGCCAAAAGGATGAGTATGATGCGTAATCTCGTGCTGATTTCCGCCGCCGCCCTGACGCTCACTGCCTGCGGCAAATCCGGCTTGGCCAGCCACAATGCCCCCGACGAACTGGCGATCAGCCGCAACGCGCCGCTGGTGGTGCCGCAGGATTTCGCGCTGACGCCGCCAAAGCCCGGCAGCCCGCGCCCGGCCGGCACCGATGCCCAGGCCGCTGCAATGGAGGCATTGTTCGGCGCCGGCGTCCGCGTGCCGGCGAAATCGCCTGCCGAGCAGCAGTTGCTGGATCGCGCGGGAGCCGGCAATACCGATCCGGCGATCCGATCCAACGCCGCCGACCCGAAGACCACAACGGTCAACAAGGGCGCGTTCGTGCGCGAACTGCTCGACGCGGCGCCGGGCACCCGAAACGCCGCAGTGGCGGAAGTTGTCACAAAAGGCTGACACGTCCCACCTCGGTCGTTTAGTTAAGGATGATGTTTCTCCTTGACCGACTTTTTCGCAAGATTATCCAGGATGGCGAACTGACCATCATCGATGCAGTGGGCGCCACCCGTGTTTATGGTTCGCCCAGCGCCGACCATCCCGACGTCACCTTGCGCTTCACCACTGCCGCCGCCGCGCGCCGCGTCGCAATCAATCCAGCTTTGGGGGCCGGCGAAGGCTTCATGGATGGCCGACTGATCATTGAACAAGGCGACATTCGCCAGCTCGTCGATCTCGTCACCTGGAATTTGCGTTGGCAGCGCGACAACTCGATTCGTTTTGCACTGTGGCGGCAAGCGAGCATCGCCGCGAGGATAGACCAGATCAACTTTGCCCGCCGGTCAAAGCGCAATGTCGCGCATCATTATGACCTCGACGATCGGCTGTACGACCTGTTTCTCGATCCGCACCGTCAATACAGCTGTGCCTATTTCGGTGGCAGCGATATGGGGCTGGACGCGGCGCAGGAGGCCAAACTCGCCCATATCGCCGCCAAGCTCGACCTCAAGCCCGGACAGCGCGTTCTCGATATCGGCTGCGGCTGGGGCGGGCTGGCGCGCTATCTCAACAAGGTCTCGGGCGCCCAAGTGCTCGGCGTCACGCTTTCGTCGGAACAGCTCCGATATGCCCGCGCCGAGGCCGAACGCCAAGGCATTGCCAACCAGGTCACCTTCGAGCTGATCGACTATCGGGCGCTGCCGGCGCGTTTGGCGGGTCAGTTCGATCGCATCGTCAGTGTCGGCATGTTCGAGCATGTCGGCTTTCCGCACTACGGACAGTTCTTCAACACCATCGAAACGCTGCTCAAGCCCGATGGCATTGCGCTGCTTCACACGATTGCCCGCGCCGACGGCCCCGGCGCCACCGACCCCTGGACAACGAAGTATATTTTCCCCGGCGGCTATTCCCCCGCCCTGTCGCAAATACTCCCCGCCATCGAAAAGGCCTGGCTGTGGGTCACCGATATCGAAGTGCTTCGGCTGCACTACGCCCATACCATCCGCCACTGGTATGACCGCTGCGAAGCCAAAAAGGCGGAAATCGTTGCGATTTACGATGAACGTTTCTATCGGATGTGGATGTTTTATCTTGCTGCGGCGATGTCGGCGTTCAAAAATGATGGTCATATGAATGTGCAAATTCAATTGACTAAGCGCCGCGATTCATTGCCACTACGCCGCGACTATATCGCAACGGCCGAAGCTGCGATTGCGGCGCAAGCCGGGAGGCTATGCTGATGCTCGTTCCCGAATCAGCGCTGGATGATCTGCACAACATTGGCTTTGCCCGGGTGCCGGACTTTGTCCCCGCAGCGCCGCTCGCCGACGCGCAAGAGGCACTTTGGAACGTGTTCCCGAAACCCGAGGCCTATTTTGCCGATCCCGAGACACACAGTCGTTTCGGCAAAAACCAGTTCGCTGGCATTCGCTATTTTCCTTACGCCAATCCGGCGCTTGATATGCTGCCGGTCATGCCAGGTTTGGTTAACGCCGCTGAACGCTTTCTTGGCGGTGCGGACATCGATTTGTACAAGGTCGAGCTGTGGGCGAAATATGCCGGCGCCACCGATTATGACCAACCGCATCACCGTGACTATGGCAACCACACGCTGGTTGTGCCGCATCCCGCGCGGCCACAGCTGACGACCATCATGCTTCTTTCCGACGTCGATGCGACCTGCGCGCCGACCTGTGCAGTGCCGCTGCCCGCAAGCGCGCACCTGCCCATGACGCCGCAAATCCTTGCGCCTGGCGCGCTGGTCGAGCATGAAGTCGCGCTGACCGGAACTGCCGGGACGCTCATTCTTTATCGCACAGATGTGTTTCACCGCGGGTCAAACTTCACAACGCCGGGCGCCTCGCGCTTCATCCTGATGGCCGATTTCAAACGGCGTGGTTGGGCCTGGACCGGCAAGATGGCGTGGCCCGACCACGCTATCCGCCCCGGCTGGTCGCAGGCGCTGGCCGCGATGACGGTGCGGCAGCGCGATCTGTTCGGCTTTCCGCCGCCGGGCAGCGAGTATTGGTCCGCAGAAACCATCGCTGGCACGGCCGCGCGTTATCCCGAGATGGACATGACGCCCTATGCCACAACAATGGCGGCGGCATAGGGAGGCTATTGTTCCGCTAGACGAAGGGACGATTGCACCTTCCTTCTGGCCGGACCGGATTCGCCTGTTACAAAACCAGGCAAATGATGAATGCTCATGATGCTACGCTGAAAAGATTGTCAGCCTAAATCATCTGCTTCATCGCGCATCAGCGCTAAAAACTGCCGCGCCGCGATACGTCAGCCATTGCCGCGACTGTTGCGCAAACCGTCGCTCAGCCTGTTGAGACGCGCTTGCACCAATGCCTCATTGCGCGCCGAAATGCTGCCGTTGCGACTGCGGAGCGACCGGTTGTAGCGACGGATGGAGTCGAGTTCGGCCTGCGCACGTTGTGCCTGATTGCGGTTGAGGCTGCCCTCCTGAATGCCGCGCTCGATACGCTGCTCAAGCCCTTCCAAGCGCGACGCGACATCGCGCTGCCCGTTGGTGTAACCGCCATTTTCGACGTTGTCGTTGGTATAACCGCTGTCGGCCGCAATCCAAACGCCGCGCGCATTATATTCACCGCGCGCCGTGCCGACATGCCAGCGGCCATTGCGATCATAATATCCCGGCTGTGGATCGGCGATCCAATTGCCATTGGTGTCGCGACGACCGTTGACTTGGCCCATCATCCAGCGACCATTCTGATCGTAGCTGCCGGTCGTTTCACCGGCGATCCAGCGGCCGTTCTGCCAGTAACCGGCGACAGCACCGGCGCGGTAGCGGTTGTTGGCATCAAAATCATTCGCCGATGCCGGCACCCACATGCCGTTGCTGTCACGGTACCCGGCCTGTTCAGTGCCATTCGCCCGCACCCAGCGGTTCTGCTTGTCGTAATAGCCGCGCGGCGCGCCTTCGACCCAATTGCTGTCACGGTCATAATAGCCGGTCTGCGCATTGGCCTGAACGTTGCTGGCGTGCCAGGTACCCGAACCATCATAAAAGCCATAAGCCTTGGCGCAGTTGCTGTTGTCCTTGGTCACCTGGTTGCCGATGACGCCGCCGCCTACCGCGCCGAGCACTGTGCCAAGCGTCTTGTCACCGCCGCCAGCGATGATATTGCCAAGCAATCCGCCAATGCCGGCACCAGCAGCAGTTCCGACGACCCGCTTGGTACTGTGGTCCTGGCATGTCTGCTGCGCCATCGCCAGTGACGGGAAAGCCGAGGCTGACAACAAGGCGGCAGTGATGAACAAAGTGCGCATGTGTGGATTCCCGATCTGAAACGTGTAAACAACGACGCATCAATACCGGCTAAGTTCCGAAAATATTTCAACTTGATGTACGGTTGTTCAGGTTGGGATCATGAAAAGGCTGTCGTGTCGCCGCCCTTGCACCCTTTCCTGAACGCGGCGAAAAGCCGGCATGGACCCGACCGAACCTTTTGATCGCAGCTTGCGCCGCCGCCGCCACGCCAAGGCGGGTTTTGGTCGCGCTGCGTTTTTGCACACTGCTGTTGCCGAAGAAGTTGTCGCCCGCATTCACGGTGTTGCGCGCGAATTTAAGCATGTGCTCGATCTGGGCGGCCCGGTGCCGGTGTGGCCCGGCGCCACGCGTGTCGCGCTGGCGCCGCCGGCCAGCGTGGTTGCCGACGAGGACCGGCTGCCGTTTGCTGATGGGGTGTTCGACCTCGTGGTGTCGGTCGGTGGGCTGGCAAGCGTCAGTGATCTTCCCGGCGCACTAACGCAGATTCGCCGTGTACTGCGGCCCGATGGGCTGTTCATCACAGCCTTTGCCGGCGGCATGACATTGGCGGAATTGCGCGCCGACCTGCTCGCGGCCGAAGTCGGGGTGACAGGGCGCGCGGCGGCGCGCACGGCACCCATGGTCGAGGCGCAGGCGGCGGCCGGACTGTTGCAGCGCGCGGGCTTTGCGATGCCGGTCGCCGACGTCGAGCGGTTGACGGTCCGCTATTCGGGGCTTGGCGGCCTGATTGATGATCTGACAGCGATGGGCGCACGATCGGTGCTGTCCGCACGATCGCCGCTGCGGCGCGATACACTGACGGATGCCGCCCGGCGCTTTGCAATGCGCGCCGACCCCGATGGCAAGACGTCGGTGTCGGTTGATATCCTCCACCTCGTTGGCTGGGCACCGGCACCGGGGCAGCCGGTGCCACTCAAGCCGGGAAGCGCGAAGGCCAGCTTGGCGGCGGCATTGGGGAGCCGGATTTAGGGGGCAAATTGCAAGACGGCTGCAATCCCGGCTCGCACCCAGGAATTTGTGGTTATGCTTGCGGCGGGCGCGTCGCGGCGAAGGATGCGCGGTCGGTCAATCGCGCTTGCAGCGCCGCGAGC
>JAYUUE010000289.1:0-3251 GCA_043754785.1 Polymorphobacter sp.
GATGATGAGTTTGCCAAGGGTTTCGGCATCGATTCGCTCGATGCCCTGAAGGAAATTTTGAAGGACCAGCTCGATGCCGAGCTGGGCACGCTGACGCGCACCCATCTGAAGCGCAAGCTCCTCGATACGCTGGCCTCGCGCCATGATTTCGAAGTGCCCGAATCGATGGTCGATGGTGAATTCGAGCAAATCTGGAGCCAGATCGAACAGGAAATCAGCCAGGATGCCGATCCGGAGGCGATGCGCACCCAGATGGAAGCTGAACGCGGTGACTATCGCCGTATCGCCGAACGCCGGGTGCGGCTGGGGCTGTTGCTGAGTGAAATCGGCCAGCGCAACAGCATCACCATCAGCCAGGCGGAGATGAACCGGCTTATCGGGCAGGAAGCAGCCCGTCATCCGGGTGAGCAACAGCAGGTGGTGAAGTATCTGCAGGAAAATCCGATGGCGCTCGCGCAGTTGCGCGCGCCATTGTATGAAGACAAGGTTGTCGACTTTCTGATTTCGAAGGCCGAACTGACCGAGCGTATGGTCACCCGCGCCGACCTGGAAGCCGCGATCGAGGATGAAGACGAAACGCCGGGCCTGACTGGGGCGGGCCATTCGCATGGTCACGAGGGCCACGTCCATGGGCCGGATTGCGGTCATGACCATGCGCCGGCCAAACCGAAGAAGGCCGCCAAGGGCAAGGTTGCGGCCGAACCTGCCGTTGCCGCGGATGCGGTCGTCGAAACGCCGATCAAGAAGACGCCAAAGCCGAAAGCCGTAAAGGCCGAAGCTGCACCGGTGAAAGCTGCGGCGGTGGAAGCGCCGGCCAAGCCGAAGAAGGCCGCGAAGAAGGCGAGCGAGTAGGTCTTTTCGGCTTGTCGCCTGACAGGCCCGAAACGAACGCGGTCTGCGCCGCGAAGGCGGAAACGCAGTGCCGAAATCAGGGAGATGGAGCCCCGCCTTCGCGGCGTGGCGGCCATGGCGAATTATCCGTCGTCACCGCGGTCGCCACAGCCGCGACACCTCCGCCGCTTACGCGCGCAATTCCCCCCCTTGAACTTGTGCGCGAAACGTCCGACCTTGGGCAGGACACGAGAAGGACCAATATGCTCGACATTCACGCCGGCCTCATCCCCATGGTCATCGAGACCTCGAACCGCGGGGAACGTTCGTTCGATATCTATTCGCGTCTGCTACGCGAACGCATTGTTTTTGTCACCGGCCAGGTCGAAGACCATATGGCGTCGGTGATCGTTGCGCAGTTGCTATTCCTCGAATCGGAAAATCCGAAGAAGGACATCTTTATGTATATCAACTCGCCAGGCGGGGTGATTACCGCCGGCATGTCGATTTACGACACGATGCAGTATATTCGCCCTAAGGTCGGGACGGTGTGCATCGGCCAAGCGGCGTCGATGGGCAGTTTCCTGCTGGCTGCGGGTGAACCCGGGATGCGAGTTGCCTTGAAGAATTCGCGGATCATGGTCCACCAGCCGTCCGGCGGAGCGCAGGGCCAGGCGACCGACATCGAAATCCAGGCACGCGAGATCCTGCGGGTGCGGCACGCGCTTAACGAGCTTTATGTCAAGCACACTGGCAAGGACTTGGAAACCATCGAGAAAGCCATGGAGCGCGACAAGTTTCTGAGCGCCGAGGAGGCCAAGGAATTTGGCCTGATCGATCATGTCGAAGAAAAGCGCCCATTGCCGACCGATGGTGAAACGCTGAAGGCGGCGTGACACCCGACGTTCCTGGCAATAGCGGTTTTTGCATCCATATGACAGTATGTGAAGCAAACGGGGTTGCGGGCGGCGCCCTTTCAAAGTTACACTCGCCGTCGCGCGAGAGAGGAAAGTCATGACCAAGCTGAGTGGGGGCGATTCGAAGAGCACGCTCTATTGCAGCTTTTGCGGCAAGAGCCAGCACGAGGTTCGCAAGCTGATTGCCGGCCCGACGGTCTTCATCTGCGATGAATGTGTCGAGCTGTGCAACGATATCATCCGCGAGGAAACCAAGACGGCGCTGGTGAAAAAGTCCGGCGACGTTCCGACGCCGCGCGAGATCTGCAAGGTGCTCGATGATTACGTCATCGGCCAGACCCATGCCAAGCGCGTGCTCTCCGTGGCGGTGCACAATCATTACAAGCGGCTCAACCATGGCGGCAAGGGCGCCGATGTCGAGCTGGCCAAGTCCAACATCCTGCTTGTCGGGCCGACCGGCTGCGGCAAGACGCTGCTTGCTCAGACATTGGCGCGCATCCTCGATGTGCCGTTCACTATGGCCGATGCGACGACGCTTACCGAGGCCGGCTATGTGGGGGAGGATGTCGAGAACATCATCCTCAAGCTGCTTCAGGCGAGCGATTACAACGTCGAGCGGGCGCAGCGCGGCATCGTCTATATCGATGAAATCGACAAGATTTCGAGGAAAGCCGATAATCCTTCGATTACCCGAGATGTGTCGGGCGAAGGCGTTCAGCAGGCGCTGCTCAAGATCATGGAGGGCACGACAGCCTCGGTGCCGCCGCAGGGCGGCCGCAAGCATCCGCAGCAGGAGTTTCTGCAGGTCGATACGACGAACATCCTGTTCATCTGCGGCGGGGCCTTCAATGGTCTGGATCGCATCATCGGCGACCGGTTGCAGGGCAAGTCGATCGGTTTCGGCGCGCATGTCGCGGGGCCCGATGAACGCCGCGTCGGCCAGTTGCTGATGAAGTGCGAGCCGGAAGATCTGCTGCGCTTCGGGTTGATCCCGGAGTTCATCGGGCGTCTGCCGGTGATCGCGACGCTGGAAGATCTGGATGAAGCGGCGCTGATCAAGATTTTGACCGAACCAAAAAATGCCCTGTCGAAGCAATATTCCAAGCTGTTCGAGATGGAGGGCATGAAGCTGAGCTTCCTTCCCGACGCGCTGTCGGCGATTGCCAAGCGCGCTATCGAACGCAAGACCGGCGCCCGCGGGCTGCGGTCGATCATGGAGTCGATCCTGCTCGATACGATGTTCGAACTGCCCGGGCTCGAAGGCGTCGAGGAAATCCTCGTCGATCAGGAGGTGGTTGCCGGCACCAAGCAGCCGGTGCGGATGCTGGTTGCCGACAAAGCAGCTTAGGGAGGCGGACAATGGCCAAGGGTCAGGCAAAGTCGAACAAGGAAACGCGCAAGCCCAAGGCCGCTAAGGCGCCGAAGACGAATGCGTCCAACCCTTCGACTAAGTAACACCGCCGAGGATATCATCGCTGCCCTGGCGCTGGCGCTGCGTCTAAT
>JAYUUE010000290.1:0-3248 GCA_043754785.1 Polymorphobacter sp.
GTGTTGCGTTTCTGGAACGCCCAAGTCATCAACGATATCGACACGGTGGTCCGCATGATCCGCGACACGCTGGCCAGCGATACAACCCACCCCCGACCCCTCCCGCAAGCGGGAGGGGAGACGTAAGCATGACCCTCCCCCCCGCCTTTCTCGACGAACTCCGCGCCCGCGTCCCGCTCGCGCCCATTGTCTCCCGCCGCGTCAAGCTCATCCGCGCCGGCCGCGAATGGAAGGGCTGCTGCCCCTTCCACAATGAAAAAACGCCGAGTTTTTACGTCAACGACGACAAGGGCTTCTACCATTGCTTCGGCTGCGGCGCGCACGGCGACGTCATCCGCTTTCTCACCGATCAGGAGGGGCTTGGCTTCATCGACGCGGTCAAACAGCTCGCCGCGCAGGCCGGCATCGAGGTTCCCTCCGAAAGTCCCGAAGCCCGTGCCCGCGCCGAAGTCGCCGACACGCTGCAATCGCTCGCCGCCCGCGCCGCGGACTGGTTCGCGACGCAACTGCGCAGTCCCGCCGGCGCCGAAGCGCGCGCCTATCTCGACCGCCGCGGCGTTTCGGCCGTGCTCATCAAGGACTTCGCCTTGGGCTTCTCGCCCGATTCGCGTATTGGCCTCAAGACCGCGCTGAAGGACGCCGGCGAGGACCGTCTCGTCGAAGCCGGCCTGCTCGGCCGCGCCGACGACGGCACAACCTACGATCGTTTCCGCGGCCGCCTGATGTTCCCCATCCGGGACCGGCGTGGGCGGGTTGTCGGCTTCGGTGGCCGCGCATTGGGCGATATACAGCCCAAATATCTCAACTCCGCCGACGGGCCTTTGTTCGACAAGGGTCGCCTGCTTTACAACCTTGATCGCGCCGGGCCCGCCGCGCGCAAATCCGGGCGGCTGGTCGTCGTCGAAGGCTATATGGACGTCATCGGCGTCGCCGGCGCCGGCATCACGGAACTCGTGGCACCGCTCGGCACCGCGATGACCGAGGACCAGTTGGCGCTGGCCTGGCGCAATGCGGATGAGCCAACTCTTTGCTTCGATGGTGACGGCGCCGGGCAACGCGCCGCGCTGCGAGCCGCCCTGCGCGCCCTGCCCCTGCTCGTCGCCGGCAAGTCGCTGCGCATCGCCACCCTGCCTCCCGGCGAAGACCCCGACGACCTCGTCAAGCGCGGTGGCCCCGCTGCCTTCACCGCCGTGCTCGATGCCGCTGTGCCGCTCATCGACTTCCTTTGGGCCAGCGAAATCGCCAGCGGCAATACCGCCACGCCAGAACGCCGCGCCCTCATCCGCCAACGGCTGAAAGGCCATGGTGAGGCCATTGCCGACGCCAGCGTCCGCGCGCTCTATGCTGCCGAATTCGCCGCGCGCTTCGACGCGATGTTCTTCGCCCGCCCCCAGCGCCCGCCGCGCAATTTCACCCCCGGCGCCCCCTGGACCGCCCCACGCGCCGGCGCCTCGGCGGCGCTTAAGGCCCTGGCCCGCGTCGGCGATACCCATCACGAAAGCGGCGCCATCCTGCTCGGCCTGCTCACCTACCCTACCCTTGCCGATCGCCACGGTGAGGCGCTGGCGGCGCTGCATCTGCCCGACAAACGCCATGCGGCGCTGCGTGACGGCATTTTATCGGTCCTCACCGCCCAGCCACACCTTGAAAGTGCGGCGCTGGCACACGAAATGGGACAGGAAGGCTTTGGCGCCAGTGTCGATTTGCTCCGTGCGTCGAACCGGCTGCGCTTCTCCTTCACCGGAACACATGCCGATGCCGAGATTGCTGCGCATGATTTTGCGATGCTTGTCGATACGGTGCTGGCCCGAACGCGGATCGATGGCGAACTGGCTGCGGCGACGGCGCGGTTCCGCCTGAGCTTGTCCGAAGCCGATTTCGAACGCCAGCAGGCGCTGGTTTCGGAACGGAGCGAAATCGACGAGGCAATGAAGCGACTGGCGGAATCACGCCGCGACGATTAAAGCCCGGCGGTTCGCTGTTCGGTCGATGTGTTATAATTATAGCGGAGCGGGCATTGCCTGCGACGAAATACGAAGGAAGATCCCGAATGGCAAAAGCGAATGTGGCGGCTGTGAACCCCGAAGCCAAGGCCGACGGCAATGACGCGCCGCTGCTCGATTTGAACGAAGCCTCGGTCAAGAAGTTGCTCACCCGCGCCAAAAAGCGCGGCTACATCACCTATGATGAGCTCAACGAAGCGCTGCCGCAGGACCAGATGACGTCCGAGCAGATCGAAGACATCATGGCCGCATTGTCGGAAATGGGCATCAACATCATCGAGAATGACGAGCCCGCCGATGACGGCGCCGAGGCGGTGCGCAAGGACGACGACGACGAGGATGAGCCCGAAGCCGTCGAAGGCGATTTGGGCACTGCCCCCGTCGCTGTCGTCAAGGCGCCGCTCGATCGCACCGATGATCCGGTGCGCATGTATCTGCGCGAAATGGGCGCCGTCGAGCTGCTGTCCCGCGAAGGTGAAATCGCCATCGCCAAGCGCATCGAGGCCGGCCGTAACACCATGATCGCCGGGCTATGCGAAAGCCCGATGACCTTTACCGCCATGATCGAATGGTCGAATGCGCTCAACGAAGGCCGCATGCAGCTGCGCGAAATCCTCGATCTCGAAGCCATGCTGGCCAAGGACCCCGCCGAAGCCGCAACCGAGGCAGATGGGGAAAGCAAGGACGGCAGCGACCTGCCCACCGTCCAGTTCAAGGACGACGAGGAAGCCGATAGCGAATCGCCGGCGGCGCCCGATGAAGAAGACAGCATGACCGAACGGCGGATGCGCCCGGACGGCAAGCCGGCGATTCCCGATGATGAGGAAGAAGACACGACGCTGTCGCTCGCGGCGATGGAAGAAGTGCTCAAGCCCGCTGCGCTGGAAAAGTTCGCCGAGATCACTGCAACTTACAAGAAGTTCCTCAAGCTTCAGGAAACCCGGCTGACGGCGCTGGGCGGCAACACTGCCTTCCCCGCCGCCGACGAACGCAAATACCAGAAACTGCGCGAGGAGCTGACGCGCGGTGTCCAGTCGATCCACTTCAACAACAGCAAGATCGAAGTGCTGGTCGATCAGCTTTATACCCAGAACCGCCGGTTGCTGGTGCTCGGCGGCCAGATGATGAAGCTTGCCGACAAGCACAAGATCAACCGCAAAAGCTTCATCGACGAATATTCAGGCCATGAACTCGACGACAGCTGGATGGGCCGCGTCACCACCATCGACAAGAAATGGGCGGCCT
>JAYUUE010000291.1:0-3245 GCA_043754785.1 Polymorphobacter sp.
TACAAGCCGCAGTTGAAGGGTGATCGCGCCGCGATCGAAGCCGCAGTCGAGATGATCGCGGCGGCCGAACGGCCAATTTTCTACACTGGTGGCGGCATCATCAATTCGGGACCGGTGTCGAGCCAGTTGCTGCGTGAGCTGGCGAAGCTGACCGGGGCGCCGGTGACGAGCACGTTGATGGGATTGGGCACGATGCCGAACGACCATCCGCAGTTCCTCGGGATGCTGGGGATGCACGGGTCGTATGAGGCGAACATGGCGATGAACCGCGCCGATCTGATGGTCTGCCTGGGCGCGCGTTTCGATGATCGCGTGACGGGCCGCCTTGATGCGTTTTCGCCGAATTCAAAGAAGATCCATGTCGATATCGACCGGTCGAGCATCAACAAGACGGTGCGCGTCGATCTCGGCATCATCGGCGATGTGGGCGGCGTCATCGAGGACATGATCAAGGTCTGGCGGGCGCGCGGCCACAAGGCGATGGATTTGGGTGCGTGGTGGGCGGACATCGCCGGCTGGCGGGGACGCGATTCGTTCGGGTTCACGCAGGCGGGGCCGGAGTTGATGCCGCAGCACGCCATCAAACGGCTGTACGAGATGACGCGGGCGCAAAAGCCGATCATTTCCACCGAAGTCGGCCAGCACCAGATGTGGGCGGCGCAGCATTTCGGTTTTCACGAGCCGAACAAGTGGCTGACCAGCGGCGGGCTGGGCACCATGGGCTATGGCCTGCCGGCGGCGATCGGCGCGCAGATTGCCAATCCCGGCGCGCTGTGCATCGATATTGCCGGCGAGGCGAGCATCCAGATGAACATTCAGGAGCTGGGCACGGCGACGCAATACCGGCTGCCGGTCAAGGTGTTCATCATCAACAATGAATATATGGGGATGGTCCGCCAGTGGCAGGAATTGAACCATGGCGGCCGCTATTCGGAGAGTTATTCGGATTCGCTGCCGGATTTTGTGAAGCTCGCCGAGGCTTATGGCTGGAAGGGCATTGTTATCGAAGGGCCGGATGATCTCGATGCGGGGATATCGGCAATGCTGGCGCATGATGGCCCGGTGATCGTCGATTGCCGCGTGTCGAAGCTGGCGAATTGCTTCCCGATGATCCCGAGCGGAGCGTCGCATGTGGACATGATCCTCAGCGCGGCGGACCAAGCGCGCGGCGAGGCGGACGAAGACGCAAAGGCGCTGGTGTGATGATGACTAATTTTTCCTCCCCCTCAGGGGGGAGGCGACTCGCGCATCTTCGCGCGGCGGGTGGGGGTCAATCCCAGCTTCGACACGTGTGGACCCCCTCCCGGGCCGTGCAAGCGCGCGTCTCTCGCCTCCCCCCTGAGGGGGAGAAAAGAGGATGAAGCACCTTCCTTCGGAGCGGCACACGCTCTCCATCCTTGTCGATAACGAAGCGGGCGTTCTCGCCCGCATCGTCGGGCTGTTTTCGGCGCGGGGGTATAATATCGACTCGCTGACGGTGGCCGATGTTTCGGGCGACCACGCTGTTTCGCGGATTACGGTCGTCACCACCGGGCCGCCGCCGGTGATCGAGCAGATCATCGCGCAGCTGGATCGCATCGTGCCGGTGCACCGCGTGCTCGATCTGACGGCGCTAGGCCCGCATGTCGAGCGCGAGATGGCGCTGGTCAAGGTGGCGGGCAAGGCGGGATTGCGTGACGAGGCGTTGCGGATTGCCGATATCTTCCGGGCGCGGCCGGTGGATACGACGACAGGGTCGTTCGTGTTCGAGGTTTCGGGGCCGACGGCCAAGGTCGATCAGTTCATTGCGTTGATGCGTGAGGTCGGCCTGGTCGAGGTGGCGCGGACCGGGGTGGTGGCGATCGCGCGCGGGGCTGAGGCGGTTTAGGTTGCAACTATCACTAGCCGTCATCCCGGGCTTGACCCGGGATCCCGCTTTTTGGCGCTTGCCGGGAGAATAGCGGGATCCCGGGTCAAGCCAGGGATGACGAAAGAAAGAGAGAAACATGCGCGTTTATTATGATGCCGATGCAGACGTGGGCCTGATCAAGGGCAAGAAGGTCGCGATTGTCGGCTATGGGTCGCAAGGCCATGCCCATGCGCAGAACCTGCGCGATTCGGGTGTCGCGGAAGTTGCGGTGGCGCTACGGGCCGGGTCGGCGACGGCGAAGAAGGTCGAGGGGGCCGGGTTCAAGGTGATGAGCAACGCCGCGGCCGCGGCGTGGGCCGATGTCATCATGGTGCTGGCGCCCGACGAGCATCAGGCCGGTATTTACGCCGGGGATCTGCACGCCAACATGAAGCCAGGTGCGGCGCTGGCCTTCGCGCATGGCCTCAATGTGCATTTCCAGCTGATCGAGCCGCGCGCCGATATCGATGTGTTCATGATCGCGCCGAAGGGCCCCGGCCATACGGTTCGCAGCGAATATGTGCGCGGCGGCGGGGTGCCGTGCCTGATCGCCATCCACCAGGATTCGAGCGGCAACGCGCACGACGTGGCGTTGAGCTATGCCTCGGCCATCGGCGGCGGGCGCTCCGGGGTGATCGAAACCACCTTCAAGGAGGAGTGCGAAACCGATTTGTTCGGCGAGCAGGCGGTGCTGTGCGGTGGCCTCACCCACCTGATCCAAGCCGGGTTCGAGACGCTGACCGAAGCCGGTTATGCGCCGGAAATGGCCTATTTCGAGTGCCTGCACGAGGTAAAGCTGATCGTCGATCTGATGTACGAGGGCGGCATCGCCAACATGCGCTATTCGATCAGCAACACCGCAGAATATGGCGACATCACCACCGGGCCGCGCATCATCACTGCGGAAACCAAGGCCGAGATGAAGCGGGTGCTCGCCGATATCCAGGGTGGGCGGTTCGTCAAGAACTTCATCCTCGATAACCGTGCGGGGCAACCCGAGCTGAAGGCGGCGCGGATTGCGGCGAAGGCGCATCCGATCGAGGAGGTCGGCGCAAAGCTGCGGGCGATGATGCCGTGGATCGGCAAGAACAAGCTGGTCGATCAGACGAAGAACTGACACCGCCGGACCTTTTAAAACAGCAACGGCCGCCGGTTGTGCAATCGGCGGCCGTTGCCGTTTTGCGGTTAACGCGGTTCACCCAGCAAATGCAGCCGAGCGGCGGCGCATCGCGGCGCCGACGAGACCGAAGCCGGCAATCATCATTACCCAGCTTGCAGGTTCCGGAACGTCGCTGACATTACCCGAAAGCGATGAGGCAATGCCGGGATATCCGGGATATCCCTGATAGTCGTTGAA
>JAYUUE010000292.1:0-9723 GCA_043754785.1 Polymorphobacter sp.
TCCGACCAGATCGGCTCACCGCGACCGTCACGGGGCACTTCGCCATAAGTGCCCGTGCGTGCGCGATCCACATACAGCGGCGAAGGCGAACAAGCGGCAAGGCCGGATGCCGCAGCAAGAATCGACGGGACCAGAAATTTCATACGCGCCATGATAGGCGCGGCTTGTTACACCGCCTGTCGATGAAGACAAGACCATGATGTTGAGCATACGGCCCGGCCTGCCTTTGCTGACAGCGGCGGAGACGCGCGGCGCCGAGGCAGCGGCTGTCGCTGCCGGCGTGTCGGCGGCGACATTGATGGCGCGTTCTGCGTCGGCCGCTGCGCAGGCGATCATCGGCTTCACTGCGCTGCGCGACGTGCTGGTACTTTGCGGTCCCGGCAATAACGGCGGCGATGGTTTTGCCGTGGCAGCGGAACTGCGTTCGGCCGGTCTGCGGGTTCGAGTTGCCTGCGACAGCAAGCCGGTTGCAGAGCCCGGCGCCAGTTTTGTCGCGCGTTGGGACGGTCCGGTTGAAGCTTTGGCGGATGCGGCGGCGGCGCCGGTGATCGTTGACGCCTTGTTCGGCACCGGTCTGACCCGGGCGCTGACGCCAAAGGTTCAGGCCGTGCTTGGTCGGTTGCGTCGTGCGGGGGCGATCATTGTCGCACTCGATCTGCCGAGCGGTATCGACGCCGATAGCGGGGCGGCGTTGGGCGTGCCGCTGAATGCCGCACTGACGATTGCCTTCGGCACTGCCAAGCGGGGGCATGTGCTGGGTGCAGGTCGCCGCGCCTGCGGCCGCTATAATGTCGTCGATATCGGCGTTGCGGCGCCGGCCGATGCGGCCACGCTGGTCATGCCGCCAATCATGGCGGGGCTGGATGACGATATGCATAAATATCTGCTGGGCGGCGTGCTGGTTATCAACGGCGACCAGCGCGGTGCGGCGCAGTTGGCGGCGTTGGCGGCGCTGCGTGCCGGTGCCGGGGCGGTCACAATGGTCGGGGCGGAAGGCGACGGTCCGGCGCACGCCGTAATGCACTGCGATGACGTTGCGGCGCTGGCATTGCTGGGCACAACCAAGGTCAGGGCGGTGGCCATCGGCCCGGGGCTTGCCGATACGCAGCGCAGCCGGGCGTGGTTGAACCGGCTGCTGGCGGGGACGACGCCGCTGGTCGTTGATGCCGGCGCGTTGGGGTTGCTCGATGGCTTCGAGGATGTGGCGGCACCGGTGGTGCTGACGCCGCACGCTGGTGAGTTTGCCCGGCTGTTTGGCGCGCCGGGTGCGGATCGGGTCGCTGCGGTATCGGCAGCGGCGCGCCGGTCGGGTGCCTTTGTCGTGGCAAAGGGACGCGAGACGATCATCGCTGCTCCGGATGGCCGAATTGCGATCAACGTCCACGCGTCGCCGTGGCTGGCGACGGCAGGCTCGGGCGATGTTTTGACCGGCATCATCACGGCATTGCTGGCACAGGGTATGGCGCCGTTTGATGCGGCGCAAGCCGGCGTATGGTTGCACGGCGACGCGGGTGTCCGCGCTGGGCCGGGGCTGATCGCCGACGATATTCCGGGGCTGCTGCCGGTCGTGCTGGGGGCGCTGTGAACCGAGGCAAACCCAATGCTGTGCGTGGAAGCGCAGCCGATTTCGCCAGCGGGGCTGCAACGATCATTCGGCTGGCGGCGCGGGGCGATGGCGCGACGGCCGATGGCCGTTTCGTCCAGGGCGCGGCGGTGGGAGACGGTGTGTTTTTTGACGGCGACCGGGTGACCATCACGCCGGGCCCCGGCCATGTCGTGCCGGTATGCCGGCATGTGCCCGAATGCGGCGGGTGTCAGCTCCAGCATGTCACCGATGCGGCCTATGCCGATTTTGTGGCTGACAGGATCGTGCGAGCGCTGGCCCATGCCGGCGTTGCGGTTGCCGACATGATGCCGGTTGCCATGTCGCCGCCGCGCAGCCGGCGCCGGGCGTCACTGCGCGCGGTGCGACGCGGGGCGGACCTGCTACTGGGATTCAATGCCGAGGCCAGCCACCGCATCATCGATATCGTGCAATGCGAGGTGCTTGCACCCGAATTGTTCGGCCTTGTCGCGCCCATGCGGGCGTTGTTGAAAGCCAGCTTGGCGCAAGGGCAGGGGGCCGGCGTCACGCTGACGATGAGCGACACCGGAACCGATGTGCTGCTCGCCAATATTGCTGCCGAAACGATTGCCCAGATCGAGCGGTTGACCGGGTTTGCCGCAGCACATGACCTGGCGCGGCTGTCGGTCGAGGGGGCGCACGGCGTCGAAACCGTGGCCATGGCGCGGATGCCGGTGCTGGCAATGGGCGGCGTGCCGGTGACGCTCCCCCCGGCGCCGTTTCTTCAGGCGACGCGGGCCGGGGAGGCGGCGCTGGTTGCGGCCGTGGCTGACGCAGTTGGCACCGCGAAGCGAGTCGCTGACCTGTTCTGCGGGCTTGGCACCTTTGCGCTGCCGCTTTCGGCTCGCGCCAAGGTGTTGGCAGCGGATGCCGCCGGTCCGGCGGTGGCAGCGCTGGAGGCGGCCGCGCGGCAGTTTGGTCGCCCGGTGCAGGCAATGCACCGCGACTTGTTCCGCCGGCCGTTGACCACCACCGATTTGCATGGGTTCGACGCCGTGGTCGTTGATCCGCCGCGTGCCGGCGCGGAGGCCCAAAGCCGAATGTTGGCGGCGTCAAAAGTGCCAATTGTCGTCGCGGTCTCGTGCAATCCCAGTACCTTCGCCCGCGATGCTGCGATATTGGTCAAGGGCGGTTATCGGCTGTTACGGCTGTGGCCGGTGGCGCAATTTCGCTGGTCAACGCACGTTGAGCTAGTCGCGGAATTTCGCCGCTGAGGCTGGGCGCCAGACCGGCTGCGACGCTTGCAAGGCGGGCTGCGGTTGCGCAGGCATCGGCGGACAAGAACCCCAACTGGAAATATGCCGATTGCTGGCGGCAGAGCAGCAGTCTGCTGACAGACGCTTTGCCCGTGGCTGCCGGCTGCCGGCATCAGCCGAAGTGCAGCGGGTAATTCGCGCGCTGTGATCGATTTTGTCACTCGACAAGGTCTGAAAAATCGCTCTAAAGTCATGAAAGTCATGCCAAATGGGGTCAGTCACGGCGTATAATCGTGGGTTTACCGGAGTCCGGCCTTGGCCTGTGATCGATTTTATCAATGTCAAAGAGCGGTATTGCGCATCATATAACCCATATGGAACGTGTAGGAAAGCGTTGCGTCTGGCTGGCAACCGTATCGCGCCGATGGGCATCCGGCTGACCGGCGACCAGGACGAAACTGGCTGATGATCGACACGATCAGCGGTTGGTTCCGCGGTCGGCGGTTGCAAAAAAGCGATTATAAATGATGCATTCCGGCCACAGCCAGCCCGGCGTGGACGGTGAGCATCAGCAGGATGATGGTGCTGAGCGCGAACAGCGCAAAGCGGAACTTGATGATGTTGCTCGTACCCTGCACCAAGCTGTGGGCGACGCGCAGCGCGACATAGCCCCAGGCGAGGCTGGCGTTGAAATCATTGCCGGCTTCGGTCAGCGCCAACACGCCGCAGATCGCATAGAACAGCACCGGTTGTTCGGTCAGGTGGATATAATTGTGCATTTTCCACTGTGCCGTGTCGGGCAACACGCCATCGAGGCCGCCAGGCTTGCCGCCGCGAACGGTTTGCAGATCGATGCCGGCGGCTTTCATCGCCGGCAGGCGGGCGATGACCGCCCAGACGAGCACGGCGAGTGTCCAGCCGACGAGCGCGACGACCGGACCGAGAATTGGACTGTGCATTTGAAAAACGACCCGCTGTGTTGCCGCGGAGGGTGTTTGTTCCGGAGCACGATATCAAATGTCGTGCTTCGACCCCTCTCCCGGCTCGGCAAGAGCCGAGTCCGACCTCTCCCCAGCGGGGAGAGGTTCCAAAACTTAGGCGAATAGCTTGCCCCACGCCCGCTTCGCACGGGTTTTCCAAAAACCGCGGTGGTAGGCGTCCGATGCGAGCAGCGGCATCACCGACCCAGCTTCGGCGAAAACCATCTGTTCGATGCCGGTGTTGACCTTGCCCCAGCTTGCTGCCTCCTGGAGGGTCGACGACGAGCAGGCGCCGTCGCGGACATCCGCGACGGTGATCTGTACGGCGTATTTGTGGACCTGAACATCGTCATGCCCCAGGATTTCGGCGCAGACGACGGTGTCTTGGATGAAGTTCTTCGGCACGCCGCCGCCGATCATCAGCAGGCCTGTGGTGCCGGCCTTGATCTTGATGTCGGTTAATTCGCGGAAGTCGGCGATGGCGTCGAGCACCATGTACGGCTTGCCTGCCTTGGCGCGGTCGACCTGGTGCTTGACCAGCCCGAAGCCGGCGCTCGAATCGACAAACGCTGGGCAGAAGATCGGCACGTCATGCTCATAGGCAAGCTTGACGAGGCTGTTGTCCTTCTTGCCGTTCTCGACAAGATATTTGCCCATCTCGCGAATGAAGGCGCGCGACGAATAGGCTTTGGGCTCCAGGCTGTTGGCGATTTCCAGGATGGTGTGGTCGCAATCCTGCAACTGCTCTTCATCGATATAGGTGTCGTAGATGCGATCGATGAGCAGCGAGCGCAGCGTGTCGTCATCGGGCACGTCAAGCGCCTGATAATGCTTGTGACCAAGGCCTTCGAAGAAATCCATGTCGACGATGCTGGCGCCGGTGGCGACGATGCCGTCGATCATGTTGTTGCGCAGCAGCTCGGCATAAAGATCCATGCAGCCGCCGGCGCTGGTCGAGCCGGCGATGACGAGGAAGATCGTGCAATCGGGGTCGGCCAGCATCTGGTTGTAGATGGCGGTGGCGCGGGCGAGATCACGCGAGGTGAAGCTCATGTTGGCCATGCCGTCGATGATCGGCCGCGCGTCGAAGCTGCGGATGTCGATATGCTCGACGACTTTGGACAGGAGTTCGGCCTTTCTTTGTTGATCAAGGGGGCGCTGCTGGTTGATGGGTTCGGACATTGGTTTCTCCTGTCCCCGAGCCGGGGTGGGCGTGGGCATGGATTGGATCTTTTGCAGCCGGAGGCCTACCCCTCTCCCGGGTCAACGAAGACGTTGAGTCCACCTCTCCCGCAAGGGGAGAGGTGGACGATTAGCGGATGCTGATAACCTTGGCAGGTGTCGCTTCCGTGACACCATAGGCGGTTTCCATCGGCTCGTCGCGGGCGACGATGGTGGCGCCGGCGGTGAAGCCGTTGAAGCCGGTGCGCATCGCCGAGCCATAGGCACCGAGCATGCCGACTTCGATATAGTCACCGGGCCGGACATCGGCCGGGAGGTCGAACGGCCCGTTCATGAAATCCATGTCATCGCACGTAGGACCATAGAAGCTGAAACCCATGGTCCTGGCACGCGACGGCGTTTCGCGGACCAGTTCGACCGGAAAGCGCCAGGCAACATGGGCGGCATCGAAAAGCGCCCCATAGGCGCCGTCGTTGATGTAGAGCACATCGTCCTTGCGGGCTTCGACGCGGACCAGCACGCTGGCGTATTCCGCCGATAGCGCGCGGCCGGGCTCGCACCACAATTCCGCCGAGTAGGACACGGGCAGCGCTTCATAGGCGCGGCTGATGACGTCGAAATAGCCATCGAGCGCCGATGGCTCCATGCCGGGATAGACCGACGGAAAGCCGCCGCCGACGTCAACAACATCGACAGTGACCCCGGCGCTCACGATGGCGACGCGGACCTGCGCCAGCGCTTCGGCATAGGCCTGCGGGCTCATCGCCTGCGAGCCGACGTGGAAGCAGATGCCGAGCGCGTCCGCCGCCTGGCGGGTCGCCATAAGCAGCGGCGCCGCTTCATCCGCGGCGATCCCGAACTTCGACGCGAGGCTGAGCTTGGAATGCGCCGACGACACCCGCAGACGGACACACAGTGTCAGGTCGGCAGCGGCGACGCCATCGTTGGCGGTGGCTGTTATAATCTTGTCGAGTTCTTCAAGCGAATCGAGGCTGAAGGTGCGCACGCCGTGGACATGATATGCCTCCGCAATGGCTTCAGCGCCCTTGATCGGGTGCATGAAGCACAAGATCGCGTGCGGCAGCAACCCGCGCACCACGCGCACTTCGGCGATCGACGCGACGTCGTAATGTGTGATGCCGGCGTCCCACAGCGACCGGATAAGCTCCGGCGCCGGGTTGGCCTTCACGGCATACATCGAAAGCCCCGGAAACTTCTCGATAAAGTAACGGGCAGCGCGATGCGCGGCGTGGGGCCGGACGAGGGTAATGGGTTGG
The DNA here is from genome assembly GCA_043754785.1 of Polymorphobacter sp. Lineage (GTDB taxonomy): Bacteria > Pseudomonadota > Alphaproteobacteria > Sphingomonadales > Sphingomonadaceae > Sandarakinorhabdus. The sequence goes on from JAYUUE010000292.1 coordinate 6,260, forward strand.
GTCGGCTTTTGGCCGAGTGCTACCCCCAGCGCGTTATGGTTTTCGTGCAATTCAAGGGACCTCCGGGTCGATAAAGCGTGCCGACTTGCGTCGACACCAAAACTGCCTTGCGGTGGAAGTCCCATGGGGCAGCGGAGCGGGTATCTAGGGTTCGCTCGCCTTTGTGTAAAGAAGTTTTTTGTGACAAGAAAAACCTGTGTTTTCCGCTGGCCTTTCAACAGCTTGTCACTATGATGAACGCGACCGGAAAGGGCCTTATTTCAATGACTTCTCCCATGCTTTATGACGAAGTTGTGACAGCGGCGGCGCGGATTGCCGGCGTGGTGGTGCGAACCCCGCTGGTGCGCAACGATGCGTTGGATGCGGCAACCGAGGCGCGGGTGTTCCTGAAACCGGAGAATCTGCAACGCACCGGATCGTTCAAGTTTCGCGGTGCCTATAATCGGCTGTCGGCGATTCCCGAGGCCAGGCGCGGCGCCGGGGTGGTGGCGTTTTCATCAGGCAACCATGCGCAGGGCGTGGCGCTGGCAGCCAAGCTGTTGAACATGCCGGCGGTCATCGTCATGCCGAGCGATGCACCGGCGATCAAGGTGGAGCGAACGCGCGGGCATGGTGCCGAAGTGGTGTTCTACGACCGTTTGACCGAGGATCGGGACGCGATTGCCAAGGCGATCGCCGCCAGAAACGGCGCCGTCGTGGTGCCGCCTTTCGACGACCGATACGTCATCGCCGGGCAGGGAACGGCGGGAATGGAAGCCGTTGCCGATCTGGCGGCGATAGGCATAGCGGCGGACCTCGCCATCGTGTGTTGCGGCGGCGGCGGGTTAGCCAGCGGTTGGGCGGTGGGGTCGCGCTTGCCCATCGTCGCAGTCGAGCCGCAGGGTTATGACGATGTGGTACGCAGCCTGGCCGGCGGGGTGATCGTGCCGGTGGAAAATCCTGGCCCAACGCGGTGCGATGCCTTGCAGACCCTGCGAATGGCCGAACTGACGTTTGAAACGCTGCGTGCCCATGGCGCGGCGGCAATGGCGGTAAGCGAGATCGAGGCGGCGCGCGCCGTGGCGTTCGCGTTTCGGGAACTGAAGCTGGTCGTCGAGCCCGGCGGTGCGGTCGCACTCGCGGCGGCGCTATCGGGGCGGGCGGCAATTGCCGGCAAGACCGTGGTGGTCATACTTTCGGGCGGGAACGTCGAGCCGGCGGTGTTTGCCGAGTGCCTCGCAGCCTGAATGGCCGGGGCGCTGTCGGAGGGGAATGGAACCAACGCTTTGGCGGGGCATTAGCCGGAGATGGATTTTACCCCCGCTGCGGCGCCTGTCCGGGTCGAAAAGCCAAGCGATAGCCATCGGCGGCGGCACATTCTGCAAGTCGTTGGCGCGGTGCTGGTTGTTCTGCTCAGCCTATACATCTACCAATATGTCACAAAAGGTGTGTTCTGGAAGTCGGCGTTTGAATCCTATGTCGCGAAACGGGCCGGGCGCCAGGTCCGCGTCGCCGGTGATTTTCAGCTCTACCTCGATCCCAACATCCGCTTTCACGCCGACGGTTTGAGCGTCGCCAACCCGGACTGGGCCGAACAAAAACAGTTTTTGACGGCCAAGACGATTGCGCTCGACGCATCGCTGTGGCGGGCATTGTTCGGCCGGCTGACGGTCAACGATCTAGTCGTCGATGGCGGGCGGCTGGCGTTGCAGCGGCGTGCCGATAAATCCAACAATTGGACATTTGGTGGCGGTGAACTCGAGATTCCCGATGTCGTTCGCGCCGCCATCACCAACAGCCGCGTTGCGCTCGTTGACGCCGCCAGCAAGACGCGGCTTGATTTGCAAATCGGCGACATTGCCGGCTCGGCAGCCAAAGTGGGGCAACGCATCGACGGACCGCTGACGTTCACCGGCACGGGCACCAACCGTGGTGCGCCGTTCAGCATCAATGGCCGGCTGACGACGCCCAACCAGGCGGTCGCCGGCGGCCGGATCGGGCTCGATCTGGCCGCGACGATCGCGCGGACCCGTGTGACGCTCAAGGGTGTGCTGCCCGGTGCCACGCGCATCGACGGCGCGGACTTGCGGGTTACAGTCGACGGGCGCAACCTTCAGGATCCAGGCCGGCTGTTCGGCGTGATCCTGCCGGCCAGCCGGCCCTACAGCCTCGCCGCCAACCTGACCAAGACGGACCGCGAGTTCCGCTTCACCAGCCTGACCGGCCGCATCGGCGATTCAGACATTGCCGGCAGGATCACCGCCGCCATGCCCAAAGATGCAGGCGCGCGGGCGCAGATCGAGGCGACGCTCAATTCGCAAATTCTCGATATCAAGGACGTGGGGCCCTTGGTGGGTTATGATCCGGAACGGCTCGATGCGGGCAAAGGTGTGGTTCAGCAGGTTGCCGGCCGCCCGCGCCTGCTGCCAGACGCGCCGCTGGCCGTCGATGCCCTGGGCAAGTTCGACGCCCAGGTGAATTATCGCGCCAATGTGGTCCGCACGGGCAAATTGCCGTTCAACAATCTCCATCTGGGCTTCGGCCTCGACAACAAAATGCTGACGTTGTCGCCATTCGCTTTCGATATCGCCGGCGGACGCTTGCGTGCAAAAATAGCGATCGACGCCCGCAACAATCCTGTTCGCACGGATTATGACATAAGCCTGACCGAGATCCCGTTGGGCAAGGTGTTGACCGGATTCAATGTCGAGGATGCGGGCACTACGGCCTCGGTTCGCGGCCGGCTGCAGCTAAAGGGCGTGGGCGATACGGTGCGAAAATCGCTTGCCACATCCAATGGTCGCATCGCGCTGGTCTTGCCGACCGGTCAACTCTGGGTTCGCAATATCCAGCTGGCAAAGCTCGATCTGCAAAATTTCCTGACGGCGCTTATCGGCAAGAAACTCAAGGAAAAACGCCAGATCAATTGCGGTGTTCTGGCCTTCACGGTCACTAACGGGCGCGCGGTGGCCGACCCGATACTGATCGATACCGACAAGGCCGTCTTTCGCGGGCGCGGCGGCTTCAATTTTGCCGACGAATCACTCGCCATGTCGCTTGAAGGCGATTCCAAGCAGTTCAGTCTGTTTTCGGGCCAATCGCCGATCATGGTGAACGGCTATTTTGCCGAACCGTCGATCAACCCGATCTCGGCCGAATTGCTGGCGCGCGGCGCCGCGGCGGTGACGTTAGGACTCGTCGCCACGCCAGTCGCGGCGATTGCCGCATTCATCGATCTAGGCAATGCCAAGGACGTCAATTGCACGCCCATTCTCGCGGCGCGCCGTGACACCGCCCGCAGCCGCGCCGCAAATGCAGCACCCAAGCGCTGACGTCCCATTCTGGTGACCCCTACGGGAGGGGTCTAACGCTACGAAAATTCGTCTTATCTCAGTAACTTAGAGCCACGGCATTGTTGGAGTTCGCAGTCGCTTTGTACTACCATGTTGTACACCGTTGGCAGCACGTAGGCAAATTATCTGAGA
>JAYUUE010000293.1:0-3240 GCA_043754785.1 Polymorphobacter sp.
TGGCCACCATCTGCCTCGTCGCCAGCGCGACAGCGAGCGAAGCCGAACTGTGGCGCGTCGAGCTTTATGACATTCATTATGCGCCGGACATGGAGCGCGACAAGCAGGAGATCGTCGTCACCGGCCTGTCACTCAACCTGTGGCGCACCGCGCTCAAGGCCAGCGACGAAAAGGGTCGCAAGTTCACCATCGATTTGAAATCGCATGCGGTGACCGAGTCTTGAGCGTTAGTGCGCGGGCCTTGGGCGCCATCGCCGCCGCCCTGCTCATGGTCGCCTGTGCCCATGCAGCACCGGCGCCAGCGCCGACCGCTGCGGCGCCGAGCAAGAAACGCGGCCCGGCGCCGCCGCCGCCCGCAGGCGTCAGCGCTGCAGGGGTGCATTATACCGCCATAACCAACGGCACGGCGCGTGGTCTCGACCAGCCGACCGGCTATATCGCGGCGACCGACGCGAAAACCGGCCGCGAATTGTGGACATTGAAAATCTATCCCACCCGCACCGACCCGGAAATGGAGCAGGACAAGCAGGATCTGTACATCGCCAAGCTTGCGCTGGCCGACAACCGCCGGGCGCTGCTGGTTACCGATGAACGCGGTGGTCGCTACATGGTCGATCTCGCCAGTCGCCGGGTGCAGCGCCTGCCGTAAGGGCTTGACCTCCCCCGCCTGACCCCGCAACGCCAGCGCATGACCACCGCCTCCACCCGCCGGATCCTTGGGGCCAGCCTTGTCGGCACCGCGGTCGAATTCTACGACTTCTACATCTACGCCACCGCCGCCAGCCTGGTGTTCGGGCCATTGTTCTTCCCGTCCGAAAACGCTTCGGCGCAGTTGCTCGCGGCCTATGCCAGCTTCGCCGTGGCGTTCGTGGCGCGGCCGATCGGCGCGGTCGTCTTCGGTCATTTTGGCGATCGTATCGGCCGCAAATCGACGCTCGTCGCCAGCCTGCTGGTCATGGGGGGCTCGACGCTCGCCATCGCCTTCCTGCCGACCTATGCCAGCGCCGGCTGGTTCGCGCCGCTGCTGCTCTGCACGCTGCGCTTCGGGCAGGGCTTCGGGCTTGGCGGCGAATGGGGCGGCGCCGCGTTGCTGGCAGTGGAGAACGCCCCGCCCGGCTATCGCGGCCGTTTCGGGATGTTTCCACAGCTGGGGGCGCCGGTTGGGTTCATCGCTGCCAATGGGCTATTCTTGATCCTCGGGCTGACGCTCAGCGATGCCGATTTCAAGGCCTGGGGTTGGCGGCTGCCGTTCCTGTTCAGCGCCGTGCTGGTCGGTGTCGGCCTGTGGGTGCGGCTGAAGCTGACCGAAACTCCGGCGTTCACGGCATTGGCAGATCAAGGCCCGCCGCCATCGGTGCCGATTGCCGAACTGTTCCGCCACCATTGGCGCGAGACAGTGGGCGGCACGCTGGGCGTCATCGCCTGCTTCGCGCTGTTTTACCTCTCGACCGCCTTTGCGCTCGGCTTCGGCACCACCAAACTCGGCTATGCCCGTGAAACCTTCCTGTCGGTGCAATTGGGTGCCATCCTGTTTCTCGCCTTCGGCATCCTGTTGTCGGGCTGGCTGTCCGATATTTTCGACCCGCGCCGCGTGCTGATCGGCGGCTGCATCGCCGGCGTCGGCGCCGGGCTGCTGCTGGCGCCGATGCTCGGCAGCGGGTCATTGCCGGTGGTCGGCGCGTTCCTGGCGCTGGCGCTGTTCACCATGGGTTTCGTCTATGGGCCATTGGGGGCGTGGCTGCCCGGGCTTTTCCCGGCGCGCGTGCGCTACACCGGCGCCTCGATGAGCTTCAACATGGGCGGCATATTGGGCGGTGGCCTCGCACCGATCGTAGCGCAGGCGCTGTCGGAACGGGGCGGCCTGCAACCCGTTGGCTGGTATCTGGCGGCGGCGTGCGGCGCCAGCCTGGCGGCGCTGCTTTTGCTCAAACGTCCCAACTGTCTCGACTGATTCGCCGCGACCCGATAGCATCGCTGCATGAAAACCCTTTTCTTCGCCGCGCTGCTCCTGGCCACCACTGCGGCCTACCCCGCCGACCACCCCGAAATGGCGCGCTGGCAGGCCCAAGCCGCGCGGGTGTCGATCACCCGCGACAATTGGGGCATCCCCCATATCCACGGCAAATCGGACGCCGATGCGGTGTTCGGCATGATCTATGCCCAGGCCGAGGACGACTTCAACCGCGTCGAAACCAACTTTATCAACGCCCAGGGGTGCCTCGCCGAAGCCGAGGGCGAGCAGGCAATCTGGCGTGACCTGCGGATGAAGCTGTTCATAAACCCTGCCGACCTGCGGGCAGATTATGCCCGCAGCCCGGGGTGGCTGAAGGCGCTGATGACCGCATGGGCCGATGGGCTGAACTTCTATCTCGCTACCCATCCGGCGGTGAAACCCCGCGTGATCGACCATTTCGAACCCTGGATGGCGCTGGCGTTCAGCGAAGGCAGCATCGGCGGCGACATCGAAAGCGTCTCGCTCGGGCAATTGGAGGCGTTCTATACGCAAAAGTCGGTGGCACTATCGGCGGTGGAAACCGGCGCACAGCGGCTCGAGCCCACCGGCTCGAATGGCTTTGCCGTCATGCCGTCGCATAGCAAAAATGGCCATGCGTTGTTGATGATCAACCCGCACACCAGTTTCTTCTTCCGCTCCGAAGCCAAGGTCGAAAGCGATGCAGGGCTGAACGCCTATGGTGCTTCGACTTGGGGGCAGTTTTTTGTTTATCAAGGCTTTAACGCCACGGTCGGCTGGATGCACACCTCGTCGGGCGCCGATGTCATCGACGAGTTCATCGAGACGACGCGGACGCGAAACGGCAACATCGAGGCGAAATTCGGCGATGTTTGGGAGCCGGTGAAGACATTGCAAATCACCGTGCCCTACCGCGCCGCCGATGGCAGCATGGCGAGCCGCGCATTCACCGTCTGGCGCACCCGCCACGGCCCAGTGGTCCGAACCGAAAACGGCAAATGGATCAGTGTCGCTCTCATGAACAAACCGCTCGCCGCGCTCGAGCAAAGTTTTCTGCGCACCAAGACCAGCGACCTCGCCAGCTTCCTCAAGGTCGCCGAGCTGAAGGCCAATTCGTCGAACAACACCATCTTCGCGAGCGGCAAGGGTGAAATCGCCTATCTCCACCCGCAGTTCATCCCGCGCCGCGACAACCGCTTCGACTATACCAAACCGGTCGATGGCAGCGACCCGGCAACGGCATGGCAGGGTGAGCACAAGCTCTCCGA
>JAYUUE010000294.1:0-3233 GCA_043754785.1 Polymorphobacter sp.
CCAGTCCGCCAATGATCACCCAGGCGAGCGGCCCGTAAAGGCCCGACCCCGACAGCGCCAGCGGCAGCAGGCCGAACACGGCGGTGACCGAGGTCAGCAGCACGGGCAGAAAGCGCACCTCACCGGCGCGCTCGATCGCGGCGCGGAGCCCCATGCCGCGCTCGCGCAGCTGGGTGGTGAAATCGACCAGCAGGATCGAATTCTTGATCTCGATGCCGATCAGCGCAATGAACCCGATCACGGCTGTGTAACTGATCGAATTGCCGGTCAGGAACAGCGCCAGAATGCCGCCGAAAATCCCCAGCGGAATGACACCGGCCACCACCGCCGTCTCGCGGAAGCGCCCGAATTCGATGACCAGCACCCCCAATATGCCGAACACCGCGATTGCGATGATCGGCCCCAGCCCGCCAAAGCTGCGCGCTGCGACATCAGCCTCGCCGCCGACATCGAAGCGATAGCCTTCGGGCAGCTTGACCGCCTTCAGCGCGTCGTAAACCGCCGTGTTGACCTTGGCGGTGAGGAAGCCGTCGGCGATCTGGGACTGGACAAACACCAGCCGCTGCTGGCGTTCCCGATTGATGCGCGGCGGCGCCGAATCGAGCCGCGGTGTCGCAATCTCGCGCAGCGGCACCGCCCCTGCCGCTGCTGGCACGAAAACGTCGTTCAGCGCCGACACCTCGTGCCGCCGATCCAGCGGCAGCCGCACCACGACATTATAGCTGTCGCCTTCGGTGTCGCGCAGCCGCCCCGCCGCCTCGCCCGCCAGCGCCAGCCGCAACGTCCGGCGCGGCGCCCCCGGCTGTACGCCGAGCAACGCCGCCTTGCCGGCATCGAGGCCCAGTTCGAGGCGCGGTCGATCGACGGCGACGGCGTTGACGACATCGCGCGTCCCCGGCACCCGGCGCATCACCGCCTCGACTTCGCCGGCCAGCCGCTTGAGCATATCGAGATCGGGCCCGACAATCTTGACCTGGATAGGCGCGTCGACCGGCGGGCCGTTCTGGAACACTTTCACCACATATTGCGCCTCGGGCCCGGCCTCGAGCCGCTTGCGCAGCCGCGCCACCAGTTCGGGGCCATGGACCTCATCCCAGGATTTCAGATTGACCAGCACTTCGCCGATATTGCTGCGCTGGTCGAAATTGCGCTGGTTATAGAAAATCTGGGGGTTGCCGCGCCCCACATTGGCGAGCACGTCGACCACTTCGGGTTCGCCTTTCGTCGCCGCCTCGACAAACTTCACCGCGCGGTCGGTCTGGGTGATCGCGGCGCCCTCGGGTGCCGTCACGCCGACAAGGAAATACGAGGCCCCTGCGGGCGGGAACAAACTTGAACCAATGAACGGCACCAAGGCGAAACCCGAAAACACCACGACCGTCGCCGCCGCCATCGCCTTCCATGGGTTGCCCAGCCCCCAGTGCAGCACCGGTGCATAAAAGCGCTGGATGCCGCCCTGGATGACCTGGAGGAAGCGATTGCCATGCTCGGGCTCGTTCGCCGGCAGGATCCGGCTGGCGAGGAAGGGCACGATGGTCAGCGACACCAGCAGCGACGCCGCCACCGTGCCGAGCACCGCGACCGGCAATGACCGGGTGAACTTGCCGGCGCCTTCGGGCAGAAACGCCAGCGGCAAGAACGCGAACAACAGCACGAAGGTGCAGCCGATCACCGCCACGGCAATCTCCTTGGTCCCCGACAACGCCGCCGCCTCGCGGTCCTCGCCATCGCGCAAATGCCGCGCGATGTTTTCGGTTACCACAATCGAGTCGTCGACCAGCAACCCCAGCGCGATGATGAACCCCGAAATCGCCAACTGGTTGAGCGTGAAGCCGCAGAACGCCAGCACCGCGACACCGATCATCAGCGACAGCGGCACCGATACCATTACCACCAGCGACGCCCGCCATCCCAGCGGCAACAGCGTGATCAGCACGATGGCCAGCGCAATCGAAAAGTCGCGCCCCAGTTGGTCGAGCTTGCGTGCGATATCGAACGATTGGTCGAAACCGACCTCCAGTTTCACATCGGGTGGCAACAGTTTGCGATAATTCGCCGCCGCCGCAATTGCGGCATTGCGGATATCGAGCACGTTGAGCCCGTCCTTCTGTGTGATCGTCACCCACACCGCGCGCTTGCCATTGTAGCGCGCATAATGCGGCTGCTCCTCATAGCCCCAGCCGACTGCCGCCACGTCCTTGACCCGCACGACGTTGCCCGCCGCCGCGCGCACCGGCACGTCCGATACCTCGTCAACGCTGCGAAACGCGCCGCCGGCCTGGACATTGAGCCGCTGGTCACCCGACTGGACAGCCCCCGGCGGCAAATCGGTCGATCCGGCCCGCAACGCATCGGTGACGGCGGTCACCGGCAACCCCAGCTGCGCCAGCCGCCCGCTGTCGATCGCAACCCTCACCTCCGGCGTCGGGATCGCCCAGGCGCGCGAATTGCGCACTCCCGGCACGCGGTTCATCCGCTCGCGCAAATCCTTCGCCAATTTCTCCAGCCGGCGATAGCTGGCGGTATCGCTGACCAGCGCGAATTGAAGCACCGCCGCCTCGGTGGTGCGGGTCTTCTGAAACTCCAGCCGTTGCAGCGCCGATGGCAAAGTGCCGCGGATAGCGTTCACCTCGCGCACCACCTCGTCGTAATTGCGATCGGGGTCGCCGCTCCAGCTAAACTCGGCGGTGATCACGGCGCTCGAATCGGTGGAGCGCGATTGCACCCGGACGATGCCATCGAGGCCCTGGATGACATCCTCGATCGGCTTGGCGATGGTGGTTTCCATGTCCGAAGGCTCGGCCCCCGGCACCACCGCGACGACATTGATGAACGGCGACGGAAAATGCGGATCAACCGAGCGCGGAATGGTCAGGAACGCCGACAATCCAATGGCGAACAGCAGCGCAAACGCCACCAGTGTGATCTGCCAGCGCTTGACCGCAAAATCGATGAAGCCCACCGGATCAGCCGCGCGCAGTCGTGGTGGAAACTGCCACTTTGCTGCCATCGCGCAGCCGGTCTGGCCCCGAAATCACCACCGCCTCGCCTGGCGCCAGGCCGCCGGTGATTGTCACACCGTCATCATCGACATGCCCGACCGCGACCTGGCGCAGCTTGACCCGGCCAGTGGCAGCATCATGGACATACACAAATCCTTCATCGGCGCGCGCCGAAAATACTGCCGTTGCGGGCACCACGACAGACCCGCCCGATCGGGATCGGTCGCCGAC
>JAYUUE010000295.1:0-3225 GCA_043754785.1 Polymorphobacter sp.
CGCATGCCGGGGCACATGAACGTGCTGCTGGCCGAAGCCAATGTGCCGTATGACGAAGTGTTCGAGCTCGAAGATATCAACAACGACTTTTCGCAATGCGATGTGGCGTTCGTCATCGGTGCCAATGACGTGACTAACCCGGCGGCGAAGACCGACAAGACCAGCCCGATTTACGGGATGCCGGTGCTCGATGTGGAAAAGGCCAAGACGGTGTTGTTCGTCAAGCGGTCGATGGGCGGCGTCGGCTATGCCGGGGTCGATAACAGCGTGTTCTATATGGACAATACGATGATGTTGCTCGCCGATGCCAAGAAGATGGTTGAGACGATTGTCAAGAATCTGGGGCATTGAGCGCAGTGCCGCGTGCGCGCTGCGAGGCGCGCCGGCTGCCTTGGCCCGGGCAGGCTGGCGCAAGCTCGGCCAGCGGGGCAGCGCGGCCTTCGCGCGCCGAACCCGTCTGACGTCACGGCGCGGCTTTGCCGCGACGCTCGCAAACGAGGTGATGATGCAAAAGATCTTCGCTTTGCTCGCTATTGCCGCCGCAACCCCGGCTTTGGCGGCGCGAACGGTTCACGTCACCTCGCTGCAATCGGTGGCGCTCAACCGGCCGTTTTCGGAAGCGACGGAGGTTGGCGGGGTGCTGTATCTGTCGGGACAAATTGGTGCGGTGCCGGGTGAGGACCATGTGGTCGCTGGCGGTCTGGAGGCCGAGACGAAGCAGGTGATGGCCAACATCGGCGCGGTGCTGGCCAAGCGTGGGTTGACGCACGATGACCTGTTCAAATGCACGGTGATGCTCGCCGACATGAAGCAATGGGATGCGTTCAACCGGATTTACGTAACCTATTTCAAGCCGGGGCGGTTTCCGTCGCGCAGTGCGATGGGGGTGAATGCGTTGGCGCGCGGGGCGGCGGTCGAGCTGGAATGCTGGGCGAATAGCACGCGGTAAGATGGGCCTGCCAAGCTAGGCTGGCCTGAGTTGGCAGCAAGCAAGCGGGGTCCCGGGTCAAGCCCGGGATGACGATTTAGGCTGCGGCCTTGTCGGTCCACAGCTGCGGGAAGCGCGCCCTGAGGGCGGCGACCTTGGGCAGATCATTGTGGACGATGTACGGCTGGTCGGGGTTCAGCCGCAGGTAATTCTGGTGATAGGCTTCGGCCGGGTAGAAGGGCTTGCCGGTTTCCAGCGTCGTAACGATCCTGGCCGGCCAGGTTTTGGCGGCGGTCAATTGCGCGATATAGGCCTTGGCCAGCGTCGCCTGCTCCGGTGTCTGCGGAAAGATTGTGCTGCGATACTGGCTGCCGCTGTCGGGGCCCTGGCGGTTCAATTCCGTCGGGTCATGCGCCACCGAGAACAGGATGCGCAGCAGCGTGCCATAGCTGACCTTGGCCGGATCATAGGTGATCTCGACGGATTCGGCGTGGCCGGTCAGGCCGCTGCCGACGATTTCGTACAATGCGGCGGCTTTGGGCCCGCCGGCATAGCCCGAGCGCACCGATTGCACGCCTTTGACATGTTCGAAGACGCCTTCGAGGCCCCAGAAACAGCCGCCGGCAAAAACGGCGGTTTGCAGCGGGCCGGGCTTGAGCGCCGCATCGGCGTTGGCAGCGGGGGCGGTGACCATCCGCTCGGCAGCGCACGCCGGGGTGGCGGCGAGCAAAGCGGCAGCGACGAAGGTTCGGAACATCATGGGTCAGGCCTTTGCCGGCGTGAAGGTCAGGGCGGCGCCGTTGATGCAATAGCGCAGACCGGTGGGTTTCGGGCCGTCGTCGAAGACATGGCCGAGATGGCCGCCGCAGCGGCGGCAATGGACTTCGGTGCGCGCCATCATCAGCGAGGCGTCGCTGGTAGTGGCGACAGCGTTTTTCAGCGGCGCGTAAAAGCTGGGCCAGCCGGTGCCGCTGTCGAATTTGGTCGTGCTGGCGAACAGCGGCAGTGCGCAGCCCTTGCAGCCGAAGCTTCCGGGCCGGTGTTCATCGTTGAGCGGCGACGCGAAGGGGCGTTCGGTCGCATCGTGGCGCAGCACGGCATAGGCTTCGCCCGGCAGTTTGGCACGCCATTCGGCATCGCTGAGCGTGTATTCGAACTTCGTCGCAATTGCGGCAAGCGCCGGTGAGGCGCTGAAGCGTTGGACGAAGGGCAGGGCGGTGATTGCGCCCAGCCCGGCGAAGATCAATGTGCGGCGGTTGGTCATGACACTATATACGCATGGGTTGGCTGAACGGTTACAAAATGCTGCGTGAGGGCTTTGTCATCCCGGTTCAAGCCCGAGATGACGCGGAAAAGTTCAGCGCGACGCCAACCACGCCTGGCCCTGGTGATGCCCCAGCGCCACCAAATCGCCCAGCACGGCGTTGACATCGATGAGGTGGAGGCCCCAGCCTTCGATGATCGCGCCGCCGGCGACGACATCGCCGCCGATGCTGTCGGTGCGCGGATCATTGGCATCGGCGTCTGTCCGGATTGCGAGGACATGGGCGCCGTCAACGGCCTGGCATTCGCCGCTGAGCAGGCCGGGCAGCGCGACGAACGGCGTCGTCACGGTGACACCTTTGGCCCATGCGGCCTGTGCCGAGCTGTTGTCGACGATGGCAGCGCCGGCGGGGAGCAGCGCGGTGAGCGGGGCGCGGCCACCACCCAGCGCCGCCGGGTTGACACAGGCGACATCCAGGCCGGGCGTCGATGAGCGGCCGAAGCGGCTGTCGGCGGGCGGCACCTTGCCATCGCGGAACGACACCCAGGCGACCACGCAGCCGGTCTGGCGGGCGCCGCGGCACAAGGGGGTGCTGGCCAGATCACCGCCGACATCCTTGCCGGCGGGGACGAGGACATTGTTGCCGGGAATATAGGCGGCAATGAGCTGGCGGGCGACGGGTTTGCCCTCGATTTCATTGTGGAGCAGCGCCTTGGCCAAGCCGCTGCCCTGGCTGTGACCGATGAGGATGACGCCGCGGCCCTTATTGTCGCGCGCCAGATAATCGTCCCATGCAGCGACGACGTCCTTGTATGCCATGACCCGGTCGGCGCTGCTCGCCTGGCCGGTGAGAACATCGCGCAGTGCCTTGAGCGTCACCTGGCGATACATCGGCGCATAGGTGCGGCAGATGGTGCGGAAGGGCGCGAACTGCACTTTGGCGACGTTGGTTTCGGCGGCGTCAATGCTGAGGTCACTGTTGCCAGTCTGATCGGTGGAGACAGTGGGATAGACGTAGAAACAGTCGATCGGC
>JAYUUE010000296.1:0-3225 GCA_043754785.1 Polymorphobacter sp.
GAGCGGCTCGCCAATCAGGCCGTCGCCGCCTTTTGGAAAATCTACACCGTCTAAAAAATAGTCCTCCCCCTCAAGGGGGAAGCGAGAGACGGCGAAGCCGGCCCGAGTGGGGGTTCCACACGTGTCGGAACATGTGGACCCTCACCCGCCGCGCCAAGTGCCGCGAGTCGCCTCTCCTAAGGGGGAGGAAGGCCACTAAACCAACAACCCCTCCCCCACCAACCGCACCCGCAGCCGCGCCGCGCCGGTGAAATGATGGCCCGGAAACCCCTCCGCCACACCGCCGCGCGCATTCTCGATGCGATCGTCGACGAACAGCCCCTCGCCCGGCGCCAGCCCGAACCGCCGCAACGCCAGCCGGTAAATCTCGGGTTCGGGCTTGAACAGCCGCTCGGTCCCCGACACGACAATATCCCGAAACCGGTCGAAAACCGGCGCCGTCGGCCGGAACCGCGCCCAGAACTCGTCGGCAAAATTGGTGATACCAAACAACGGCACGCCGGCGGCATCAAGCTCGGCAACGATTTCGAGCATCCCCGGCACCGGCCCGGTAATCGTCTCCAGCCAGCGCGGCACATAGGCAGCGATCAGATCGGCCTCGGCCGGAAACTGCGCCTGCAATTCGGGGACCGTCTCGGCGGAAGGCCGGCCGCGATCATGCTGGAAATGCCATTCCGGCGTGACGACATGCGAAAGGAACCAGTCGCGATGCGAAAGGTCTGGAATCAGTTTTGCGTAAAGAGCACCAATATCCCAGTTATACAGGACATTGCCGATGTCGAACACGACCGCCTGGATGGGTCTCTGCACTCCGGCCTCTCCCGCAGGAGAAGCGCAATCAGCCCTGGCGCGCCTTGAAGCGGCGGTTGGTCTTGTTGATGACATAAGTGCGACCGTGACGGCGCACGACCTGGCAGTCGCGGTGGCGATTTTTCAGCGACTTGAGACTGTTGCGGACCTTCATGGGGAATCTCTGACAAATTGAGGCTGACAGGCGAAGGCGCCGCGTAGGGAACAGCAGCGGCCAAGTCAATGAATTTCGCACCGTCCCATGCCATCGGCAGTTGCGGGCGGTGGCGCTTGATGCCAACACACGTCGGTAAAGCCGGCGTGAACAGGATATAGAATATGCAAATGCAAAAAGCTCCGTTCCTCGCTCTCGCGGCCGCTACACTGGCGCTGGCTGGCTGCACAACGACCCCCACCGCCGAAGTCACGCGTTTCCATCTGGGTGGCCCGATGCCGTCCGACACCATCCGCATCGTCGCTTCAACCGATCCGGCCCCCCCCGGTACCGCTGTCCCCATCGAATTTCTGTCTTATGCCTCGGTCGTCGCGAATGATCTTGCTCGCCACGGCTTCCGCCCCATCGAAACCGGCCGCCCAGCCTATCTGGCCATTTTGAACGTCCAGCAGACCACCCGCGCCGGCATTGCCCAGCCTTCTCCATTCCGGATCGGCATCGGCGGTGGCACTTCTTCGGGCAATGTCGGCATCGGCGGCGGCATCAATGTGCCGATCGGCAGCCCGCGCAACACCGATCTCCGCGTCAACGTGCTGTCGGTGCGTATCCGCCGCGAATCGGACAATACCGCCGTCTGGGAAGGCCGCGCCGTGCAGGAAATCCCCGCCAGTGCCCAGGGCTCCAGCCTCACCGCCGCCGTTCCGGCGCTCAGCGGCGCATTGTTCGGCGAATTCCCCGGCGAGAGCGGCCGCACTGTCATCGTCAAGTTGCGCTGATGTTATGCGTCGATGCCGCGTTCGATGGCGGCAACATCATCGTCCACCGCGTCACCGGCCCGGGGGATATCGAACTGGGCATCAACCGCGACGCCCATTCCGAATTTTACCAATGGTTTTATTTCCGCCTGTCCGGCGCACGCGGCGAAGCTTGCACGATCCGCATCACCGGCCTCGCCGGAAGTGCCTATCCCGGCGGTTGGCCGGGCTATCGCACCGTTGTTTCCACCAATCGCCAGTGCTGGACCCGCACCAAAACCAATTATGCGGACGGCGCACTGACGATCAGCGTCACACCCGAAACCGACTCGCTGTGGTGCGCTTACTTCGCCCCTTATTCGATGGAACGGCACCATGATCTCGTCGCGCGCATCGGGTCGGCCCCCGGGGTCACCACCGACATCCTCGGCTACAGCCTCGATGGACAGTCCATCGACCGCGTCCGAACCGGCACCGGACCCCTCCAATGCTGGCTCTATGCCCGTCAGCACCCCGGTGAAACCATGGCCGAATGGTGGATCGAAGGTGCCTTGGAACGCCTGATCGACCCCGCCGACCCTATCGCGCGAACCCTCCGAGCCGCCGCCACCTTCCACATCATCCCCAACATGAACCCCGACGGATCGCGCCGCGGCCACCTGCGCACCAATGCCGCCGGCACCAATCTCAACCGCGAATGGGCCCGGCCCAGCCTCGAAAAATCCCCCGAAGTCGTCGCCGCCCTCACTGCCATGCAGGCCAGCGGCGTCGATTTCGCGATGGATGTCCATGGCGATGAAGCCATCCCGCAGGTCTTCATCGCCGGTTTCGAAGGCATCCCGTCGATCACCGACAGGCAAATGGCACTGCTCACCGACTACAAGGCACGCCTCGCGCGCCTCACTCCGGACTTTCAGACCCGCATCGGCTACCCCCCCGCCGCCGCCGGCAAGGCCAATTTGACTATGAGCACCAATGCCCTTGCAGAACGCTTCGGCTGTCTCGCCATGACGCTCGAAATGCCGTTCAAGGACAATGACGACCTGCCCGACACCGTCAACGGCTGGTCAACTGGACGCAGCAAGGCCCTCGGCCGTGACTGCCTCGCCGCCCTTGCCGAGATCGTCGATACCTTGCGCTAATGTCCGACAGCGCACAGTCCACCGGCGCTGACCACGCTAATCCTGCCGTCATAGACGCACGTTTCACCAAGATGGCGCACATCCCCGGCGGCCGGTTCCGCATGGGCGCCGACGACGGCTACCCCGAGGAAGCCCCGGCGCACAGCGTCGAAATCGATGGCTTTTGGATTGATCGGCACGCCGTAACCAACGCCGAATTCGCGGCATTTGTCGCCGCCACTAGTCACATCACCATCGCTGAACGCGTCCCAAGGGCCGAAGATTACCCCGGCGCGCTGCCCGAAATGCTGTTTGCGGGTAGCTTGGTCTTCAAGAAAACACAGCGGGCGGTCGATATTGGCGACTGGTCGCAATGGTGGGAACT
>JAYUUE010000297.1:0-9613 GCA_043754785.1 Polymorphobacter sp.
ACCAAAACCGTGCCTTGGGGCATCAACGATCTCCGGACCGGCGCTGCGGCTACAGCTTGCCCGTCATCTCCGGCACCAGCGAGAACAGGTCGCCGACCAAGCCGAAATCAGCGACCTGAAAGATCGGTGCTTCGCCGTCCTTGTTGATCGCGACGATGATCTTCGAATCCTTCATGCCGGCAAGGTGCTGAATGGCCCCCGAGATGCCAACCGCGACGTACAGCTCCGGCGCGACGATCTTGCCGGTCTGGCCGACCTGATAGTCGTTCGGCGCATAGCCCGCATCGACCGCGGCGCGTGACGCCCCCACCGCCGCACCCAGCTTGTCCGCGAGCGGATCGATATATTCATGGAACTTCTCACTTGAACCCAGCGCCCGCCCACCCGAGACGATGATTTTAGCGGCGGTCAGTTCAGGGCGAGCCGACTTGGTCAGTTCGGCGCCTTCGAACTTCGACAAACCCGAGTCGGCGTGGGCAGCCACGGTTTCGATGCTGGCACTGCCACCGCTGGTGGCAGCCTTGGCAAAGGCCGTTCCGCGGACAGTAATGACCTTTTTGGCGTCGCTCGACTTGACGGTGGCGATGGCGTTGCCGGCATAAATCGGCCGGGTGAAGGTATCCGGCGCTTCGACCGAAAGAATCTCCGAGATCTGCGCGACATCGAGCGCCGCGGCGACGCGCGGTGCGATATTCTTGCCGCGCGTCGTGGCGGGGGCAACAAAGGCGTCGTAACCGGCCATCAACGCCGTGATCAGCGGCGCAAGATTTTCCGCTAGCGCATCGCCATAGGCGGCATCATCGGCAAGCAACACCTTCGACACGCCGGCCACCTTGGCGGCGGCATCGGCAACGCTGTGCGCCCCAACGCCAGCGACGAGCAGATGCACATCGCCGCCGAGTTGCGATGCGGCCGTCACCGCTGCCAGGGTCGCATCCTTCAGTATGGCGTTGTCGTGTTCGGCAAGGACCAGAATGCTCATGCGACAGCTCCCATAGTCTTCAACTTCTCAACGAGTTCATCGACCGACTTGACCTTGATGCCGGCCTGACGCTTGCCGGGTTCTACAACCTTGAGCACGGTCAGGCGCGGCGTCACATCGACGCTGTAATCGGCCGGGATCTTCTGGGCGATCGGCTTGGCCTTGGCCTTCATGATGTTGGGCAGGCTGGCATAGCGCGGCTCGTTGAGGCGCAGATCGGTGGTGATGATCGCTGGCAGCGTAAGCACCACGGTTTCGGCGCCGCCATCGACTTCGCGTGCGACATGCACGGTTTCCCCGTCAACAGTGACCTTCGACGCGAAGGTGCCCTGCGGCCAACCCAGCAGCCCGGCGAGCATCTGGCCGGTCTGGTTGGCATCGTCGTCGATCGCCTGCTTGCCGAGGATGATCAGGCCGGGGGCCTCCTCCTTAGCGATTGCGGCGAGAATCTTGGCGACGGCAAGCGACTCGGTCGCCACATCGGTGGTAACAAGGATGCCGCGATCGGCGCCCATCGCCAGCGCGGTGCGCAGCGTTTCGGTGCATTGCGCCACGCCGATTGAGACGACGATGATTTCGGTGACAACGCCTTTTTCGCGCAGGCGAATGGCTTCCTCGACGGCGATTTCGTCGAACGGGTTCATGCTCATCTTGACGTTGGCGAGTTCGACGCCGGTCTGGTCGGATTTGACGCGAACTTTCACGTTGTAATCAACGACCCGTTTTACGGGCACGAGGACCTTCATATGCGTGACTTCCCAAGGTTGATTGCATGATTGCCTTGGCGCAGGGCACTGCGCCAGTCAACTACTCGCCGCAGGGCGCTGCGCCCGTCAACTATTCGCCGCGTACCCGACTCTGTCAGGGCTGTGACGCCCCGTCGTCGCGTTGCCACAAATGCAGCGAAAAGCGAGCCGCGGGGTCGGTCCAGTGGGCGGCTGGCGCCCAGCCGCTGGCGCGCGCCATCAGCCGTGCTTCTTCCAGCGTCCATTTATAGCTGTTTTCGGTGTGGATGTGCTCGCCGGCTTCCATGACGAAGCGCTCGCTGGCGGCAAGGAATGATGTATCCCGCAGGGCAACGAGGTGCATCTCGATACGGCCAAGATCGCCATTCCAAACGGCGCGGTGGCAAAAATCGTCGAGCTTCACGGTGCCACCGAGTTCGCGGTTTAGCCGCACAAGAAGGTTACGATTGAACGCCGCTGTGACGCCCTGGGCATCATCATAGGCCGCCTCCAGTGTTTGGCGTGACTTGCTGGCGCTGGGCGCCAGATCGAGGCCGAGGAGCAGCCAACTTTCCCGGCCCAGCGTCTCGGCGAAGCTGCGCAGCAAGTCTATTGCGGCATCAGGCGCCAGATTACCCAACGTCGAGCCCGGGAAAAAGCCGAGTTTGGGCAAGCCGGATACGCGGTGAGGCAGGCGAAAGCCCTGGGTAAAATCGGCGGCGACCGGCAGCACCGGCAGCTGCGGGAACGCCGCCGCCAGCGTCGCCGCACTTTGGGCCAGAAACTCCGCCGAGATATCGACCGGCACGTAAGCGGCCGGGTCGATGGTGCGGAGCAGCAGCGGCGTCTTGGCCGAGGACCCCGATCCGAACTCGATGACAGCGCGGCCGGACCCGACGGCAGCGGCAATGGCGGCGGCGTGGGTTGTCAAAATACCGATTTCGGTACGGGTCGGGTAATATTCGGGCAGATCGGTGATGGCTTCGAATAGCTCCGACCCGGCGCGGTCATAAAAGAACCGCGCCGGAATAACCTTTTGCGGCTGGGCGAGCCCAGACAGGACTGCCGCTTCAAAATCGGGAATGTCGTCATGGACGGGGAGCGGCTTTGGCATCAAAAGTCCTTTGCCAGGCGCAGCCCGGTGAATTGCCAGCGCTGATGGGCTGCGAAAAAGTTGCGGACGGAGCCCCGCGAACTGCCGCGCGGCGTCGCGCAGCTGGCGCCTTTCAGCACCATCTGGCCGTTCATGAACTTGCCGTTGTATTCGCCGACCGCGCCCGTGGCGGCGCGAAAGCCGGGGTGAGGCAGGAATGCCGAGGCCGTCCATTGCCAGCAATCACCGAACAGACTGGTCCCGCCAATCGGCGCCAAGGGGCCGGCGCGGTCGAGCTGGTTGCCGGCACAGGCGTCATGGCGGGCGGCCGCGACTTCCCATTCCGCCTCGGTCGGCAGGCGGGCGCCGGCCCAGCTGGCAAAGGCATCGGCTTCATAAAAGCTGAGGTGCGTCGCCGGCGCTGCCGGATCGATGGCGCGGCGGCCTGACAAGGTGAAGCTGGTCCAGCCATGGTCGTCATGCCGCCAGTGCAGCGGCACTTTGATAGCCTCACGCTGGACCCAGGCCCAGCCGTCCGACAGCCAAAGCGACGGCGTCCGGTAGCCGCCATCGTCGATGAAGGCGCTCCAGTCGGCGTTGGTGACAAGGCTGTCGGCAAGCGCGAAAGGCCTCAGGAGCACGTCGTGCGCCGGGGCTTCGCAATCAAAAGCAAAGCCTTGCCCCTGATGGCCGATGCGGGCGATGCCGCCTTGATGCGGCGTCCAGCCTGGAGCGGTGACGGCGGTTGCTTCGGCATGCGGAAACAGCGCCGGTTCGAGCGGATTGGCGGCAAACAGGTCGAGGATGTCGGTGAGCAGCAGCTCCTGATGCTGTTGTTCATGGTTGATGCCGAGTTCGATCATGTCGCGCGCAGCGGCATCGAGGCCATGCCATTGGCGTTCGAGCCCCGCATCGACATGGGCGCGATAGGCCAGAACATCCTCAAGGCTGGGGCGAGTGATCAGGCCGCGCTGATGCCGTGCCAGCCGCGGGCCGACGGACTCGTAATAGCTATTGAACAGGAACCCGAAGCGATCGTCAAAACGACGATAACCCGGCAGCCCTGCAAGAATGAAGTTTTCCAGGAACCAGCTTGTGTGCGCCAAATGCCATTTGGCCGGCGAGGCATCGGGCATCGACTGGGCGCTGCCATCGGCATCGGAGAGCGGCGCAGCAAGCGCAACGCTGAGCGCCCGCGTGTTCCGCCACGCTGCGAGCAACGGGTCTACCTCCCGCGTCTGTACCGATGTCGTCATCGTCGGTCTCCCCCACCGGGCGCGCCCTTACCGATTGGCGCCCGGCACCCAGAGCACGTCGCCGCCCGCGCCGTGATTGCCGGCGTTTTCCACTCTGCTCAGTACAAACAGATAATCCGACAACCGGTTCAGATATTGCATGGCGGTGTGACCAAGCGCCTCACCAGCCGCCTTAGCCGCCACGCCGTCGCGTTCGGCGCGGCGGGCGATCGTTCGCGCCATGTGCAGCGCCGTGGCTGCAGGGGTGCCAGCCGGCAGGATGAACGACGTCAGCGGTGCCAGCATGTCATTGGCGGCATCGATCTGCGCCTCCAACCAGACGACCTGCGCTGGCACGATGCGCAATGCGCCATCGATGCCATCGGGCGTGGCGAGATCGGCGCCCAGGTCGAACAGGTCGTTCTGGATGCGGCCAAGCGCCGTTGCCGTAAGGGGCGAAGCATGGAGCCGCGCCAGCCCGATGGCGGCGTTGACCTCGTCCACAGCGCCGACGACATGAAGCCGCGGATCGGCCTTCGACCGGCGCGAGCCATCGACCAGCCCGGTGGTGCCATCATCGCCGGTGCGCGTGTAAATGCGGTTCAATTTGACCACGAGAAACCTCAGCCAGGGCGATTGATCAGGAACAATATGACTATGAAGATGATCGCCAGTGCTTGAAAGGCGATGCGATAGCTCATCATCTTGTTGGCCTGCTTGCCGCTGATATCCTTGCCGCGCGCCATGATGATGATGCCGCGCGCCAGTACACCCAGCGTGGCCAACGCGGCGAGGACCATGAAGATGATGAGCACAGCGTTCATGCAACGGTTGTAGTCGCGGCGTGAGGCCGGAGCCATCCTTAATCACCGTCACGTTGCCGCAGCCACGACGGCAGGACGGCATATCTATATTTAGCATTGTCATTTGCCTGACACACGAACTGTTGTAAGGACCATCAAACCACGGAATGGCCGCCCGCAAGCGGCCTTGAATGCGGGGCTCGCAAGGCGCCGCAGTTGTGCGACAGGGCCAGTGGTTGCGGGTTGTCACCTTCCGAGACGAGGGAGCGGCGCTGCGCATGTATCACCCCGACATCCTTGGCGGCGACGGCCACTCACCGCGTGACACCGCCTCGCCGCCCGATGGCTGCCCGGCATTGGTGCTCAACGCCGATTACACGCCGCTGTCCTATTACCCGCTGTCGCTATGGCCGTGGCAGACCGCGATCAAGGCGGCGTTCCTGGAGCGCGTCGACATCATCGCCGAATATGACCGCGTTATCCGATCCCCGCGCTTCGAAATGCGGCTGCCATCGGTCATCGCGCTGCGCCAATATGTGCGGCCGGCCAGCCACCCGGCCTTCACCCGCTTCAACCTGTTCCTGCGTGATCGCTTCCAGTGCCAATATTGCGGCCATGGCCAGGACCTGACCTTCGATCATGTCGTGCCACGCGCCTATGGCGGGCGCACGACCTGGGAAAATGTGACGACTGCCTGCGCCCCATGCAATCTCAAAAAGGGCGGGCGCACCCCGGCCGAGGCGCATATGGGGCTGTATCAACGGGCGTTTCAGCCGACGACGCACCAGTTGCAAGAAAACGGGCGGGCGTTTCCGCCGCATTATCTGCACACGACGTGGCGGGATTATCTTTATTGGGATACAGAACTGCTGGCCTGAAGCAGCACCGTCAGGCCCTCGGGCAACGGCTCGGGCACCGCCGCCAGCCGCACGGCGTCTCGCCGGGCGCGGTCGATCACCGCCGCCGGAACATCACCTTCAACCACCAGCGTGTCGCAGCGGCCGAGGACTGCCAGCTGGTTGAGCGTCAGTTCACCGGGGTCCGCACTGGTGACGGGAATGGTGCGCAGCTCGGGCACGGTCGCCGAAGTGCCGGTGATGACCGCGGCAACGGCCGCTTGTGGATCGGCAAGCGGCACCAGCGGGTCCAGCGGCGCGCCTTGCGCCAATGCGCGTTCCCACAATCGGCGGCGGTCGGCGATGGTCGGGTGCGCGCCTACGGCAGCGCTGCGGGACGCGCTAATGGCAGTCGCGAGCGAGCCGAGCGACGCCGGCAACAGGGCTTCCAGGCGACCTCGAAGGGCGCGCGACAGGCTTGCGGTGGCGCCGCCAGTGGAAACCGCGACGACGACGGGCGAGCGGTCGATGATCGCGCCCATCAGGAAATCGCTGAGCGCTGGCTTGTCGACGACATTGACCAGCAGGCCTCGCGCCCGCAGTTGCGTTGCCGCAGCCACGGCCTCCGCTTCATCATCGAGTGCGACAAAGGCGAGCATCGCTCCGGCATCATCGGCAACGACAAGGCCACCGGCAGCGACAACCAGCCGCGCTTTGGCTGCCGCTGCCTCGCCATCACCCACAACGATGACGGGGCGATCGGCTATGGCGAGGAAGATCGGCAGTGTGTCCATCAACGCACCAGCATCGGACCCAGGGGTTGCCCGGCGAACAGATGGACGTGGAGGTGCGGCACCTCCTGATGCGCATCGAGCCCGGCGTTGGCGAGGAGGCGATAGCCGGGGTCTTCCAGCCCTAGCTGCCGCGCCACCGCCCCGATGCCGCGTACGAAGCCGGCAATTTCCGCATCTGACGCCTGTGCCGAAAAATCCGCCCACGACCGCCACGGTCCGCGCGGAATCACCAGGACATGCACCGGCGCCTGCGGGTTGATATCGTGGAAGGCGATGGCCCACGCGTCTTCATAAACCCGGTTCGACGGAATTTCGCCGCGCAGGATGCGAGCAAAGATATTCTGCGGATCGTATGCTCCAGTTGCGGTGACTGCCATGGGTGCTCCACTTGCGTTATTGCCTATCTAACCCGAAATGGCTGGTTTGACAGCAGGGGAGCCACGATCGGCACCTGGCGCGATGCAGCTTCTTGACCGCATCGCCCTCCGGCCCTATTCGAGGTCTGCTGCGTCGGTCCTCGTGCGTGGTCATCGTCCCGCCATCGCCGGTTTAAAACCGCCCGACAGCGCCCGGACTCTCACCTGAAAAGACCCAAATGCATCTTCAAGACATCAAGCGCAAAACCCCGGCCGACCTGGTGGTCATGGCCGAAGAACTCGGCATCGAGAATGCGTCGACGCTGCGCAAGCAGGACATCATCTTCGCCATATTGAAGGCGACCGCCGACGCGGGCAATGAAATTACCGGCACCGGCACCATCGAAGTCATGCCCGACGGCTTCGGGTTTTTGCGCTCGGCCGACAGCAATTATCTCGCCGGCCCCGACGACGTTTACGTCACGCCGCAGATCGTCCGCAAATTCGGACTGCGCACCGGCGACACCATCGAAGGCGAAATCCGCGGGCCCAAGGATGGGGAACGCTATTTCGGGCTGGTGCGGGTTATCGCCATCAATTTCGACGATCCCGATGTGGTGCGCCACCGCGTCAATTTCGACAATCTTACGCCGCTGTATCCGGATGAAAAGCTCAACCTCGACAACAACGACCCGACGATCAAGGACAAGACCGGGCGAATCATCGACATCGTCGCGCCGCTCGGCAAGGGCCAGCGCTGCCTGATCGTGGCACCGCCGCGCGTCGGCAAGACCATGATGATGCAGAACATCGCGCGGAGCATTTCTGCCAACCATCCCGAGATTTTCCTGATCGTGCTGCTGATCGACGAGCGTCCCGAGGAAGTGACCGACATGCAGCGCACGGTGAAGGGCGAAGTGATCTCCAGCACCTTCGATGAGCCGGCGACACGCCATGTGCAGATCGCCGAAATGGTCATCGAAAAGGCCAAGCGCCTCGTTGAGCACAAGCGCGACGTGGTGATCTTGCTCGACAACATCACCCGGCTAGGGCGCGCCTACAACACGGTCGTGCCATCATCGGGCAAGGTGCTGACCGGCGGTGTCGATGCCAACGCCCTGCAGCGGCCGAAGCGGTTTTTCGGTGCGGCGCGCAACATCGAGGAGGGTGGCAGCCTGACCATCATCTCGACGGCGCTGATCGATACCGGCAGCCGCATGGATGAAGTTATCTTCGAAGAGTTCAAGGGCACCGGCAACAGCGAAATTGTGCTGGATCGCAAGATCGCCGACAAGCGGGTGTTCCCCGCCATCGACATCGGCAAGTCGGGCACCCGCAAGGAAGAACTACTCGTCGACAAGACAACGCTCGCCAAGATGTGGGTGCTGCGCCGGATTCTCATGCAGATGGGGACGGTCGATGCGGTGGAGTTCCTGATCGACAAAATGAAGGATTCGATGACGAACAAGGACTTTTTTGACGCGATGAATCACTAGCGACGCCGCGAGCGCGCAAGCCTGCTTGCGCGCCGACAGGCGCTGCAGCCGGCCGGCGGAGCGGTCCGATTCCCGGACCGAACCCGTCCGACGTCAGCATGGGCTTTGCCCATGCCCTTCCTTGCTTGCTGCCATACTTGCCCGCCCGCCGGCCCCGATCACCCCTGCGTGCCAACACGCCGGCCCGACGCCACGGCTGGATGCCAGCCTTGACTGGCATGACAAGAGGGATGGCGTGTCCATCGCCATGCCCCTAGCCCTTCCGCCCCTGCCCGGCTGAACCCTCGCTGCAATGCAATATCCCCTTCTCGCGCGCCTGAAAAAGCTCGCCACCTCGCCGGCGTTGGCCGCCTATGGCATCAAGGCGGCCAATGCCTTGACCGCCTTTGCCGCCACGGCATTGCTGGCGCGGATGGCCGGGCCGGCGGTGGTTGGCAACTACAGCTTTGCGGTGGTGACGGCGACGTTGCTCGGCATTGTCGCGTTGCACGGGCTCGATCTGGTGATGCTACGCGAGGTGGCCGGCGATATGCGCCAGGCCAATACCGGCGCAGCGCGCGGCGTATTGCGCTTTGCGACGCTGTCGGTGGCAGTGGCGGTGATCACGGTGATTTTCATCGGCGCGGCGACGGCAGGGCGATTGTCAGCCCTGTTGGAGACGGACCAGGCAGCGATGATCGACGCGGCCATCGGCATCGGCAGCGCGGCGTTTTTCCGGCTGGGGCTGGCGGGATTGCGCGCCGCCGGGCGCCCTGTGGCGGGGCAGTTCTGGGAGGGGGCCAACAGCTTTTTGTTCGCCGGCATCATCGGGGCGCTGTGGCTGGCTGCGCGGCCTGTGTCGGCGTTGGGTGCGGTGCTGCTGTTCTTTGGCTGCCAACTCGCATCGGTGGCGCGATGGTGTGGATCATCGTGCGCCGCGATGCGCACGGCTGGGATGCAGCGACGCCGGCGAATGGTGCACGGCTGCGCAAATCCGGATTCCCGATCATGGCGATCCAGGGCACGCAGATGTTTCAGGACTGGCTGTTGTTCGCGCTGGTGGCGGGCGCAGCGAGTGCGGCGGCGGTCGGCGCGCTGCGCGTCGCCATGCAGGTGGTGATGGTCATCGCCATTGTGGTGACGACGGGGGAGACCTTTATCGCGGCGCGAGTGGCGGGGGATTTGCGCGCCGGGCGGCCCGGTCTGGTGTGGCGGCGGCACCGGCGCGCGACCTTGGCGATGGCGCTGGCCATCGGCCCGCTGGTGCTGGTGTGCATAGTGTTTCCAAAACAATTGCTCGGGCTGGCGTTCGGG
>JAYUUE010000298.1:0-3180 GCA_043754785.1 Polymorphobacter sp.
GTAGTGGCGGGCGAATTTGTCGAGCACTTCGGGTGTCAGCACCCAATGTTCGTTGAACTGGCTGGGGTATTCGACAAAGTCGCGCGGCATGCCATGGCCGGGGTATTTCTGCTGGATGCTCAGGTAGTGCAGCGCGTGGCCGAACTCGTGGAATAACGTCCGCGCGTCGTCGAGGGAGATCAGGACGGGTTCGCCTTTGGGGCTTTCCGTGAAATTGTTGTTGTTGGAGCCGAGCAACGTAACCGGGCCATCGAAGGTCGACGGGCTGCGATAGCTGGTCATCCAGGCGCCCGATCGCTTGCCGGCGCGGGCGAAATCATCGCGGTAGAATAGCCCGACAAAGCCGCGCTTGCCATCGCGGACTTCCCAGACGCGCACGTTCGGCGCGAACACGGGGACGGTGCCGGTGACTTCCTTGAAGGTGAAGCCGTAAAGTTTGCCGGCGGCCCAATAGGAGGCGTTGATGATGTTGTTCAGCTCGAAATACGGCTTGAGCTGCGCCTGGTCGAGGTCGTAGCGGGCCTTGCGGACCTTTTCGGCGTAGAAGCGATAATCCCAGGGTTCGATGGTCAGTTTGGCACCGTCAGCATCGGCAATCTTTTGCATGTCGGTGACCTCCTCGGCGACCCGCGCGATCGCCGCCGGCCAGACCCGCATCATCAGCGCCGTCGCTGCGGCAGGCGTATGCGCCATGGTGCCCTGCATCCGCCAGTCGGCATGAGTTGCAAAGCCCAGCAGTTTTGCCCGATCTGCGCGCAGCTTGACGATCTCGGTAACGACGGCGTTGGTGTCGTTCTTGTCGGCATTATCACCGCGCGCCACGAACTTTTTCCACACCTGCTTGCGCACGGCGCGGTTGGCGGCAAAGGTCAGCAGCGGATCGACCGCCGATCGGGTGTTGACGACGAAGATCTTGCCGGGACTGTCACGCTTTTTCGCGGCCGCCTTGTAGGTGGCGATAGTGGCCGCAGGCACGCCGGCCAGCGACGCCTCGCTGTCGATCACTGTCCAGGTGTTTTCATCGGCGAGGAGTTTCGCCGAAAAGTCGCTGAACAGCGCCGCCAGCCGTTCGTTGATGCGGCCGAGTTCGGCCTTGCCCCTCGCGTCAAGTTTGGCGCCCGAACGGACGTATTGATCATAATAATGCTTGGTCAGGCGCACCTGCTCGGGGGTGAGACCGGCGGGGTTGGCGTTCACCGCAGCAATGCGCGTGAACAGCGCGTCGTTGAAGTTGATTTTGTCATCGGCGCCGGCAAACTTGGGTGACCACTCTTTGTCGAGCGCTTCCCAAGCATCGTTGGAGACGTTCGAGGTCATCACGCTGAAGATGCTGTTGACGCGATCGAGCTTTTGCCCGGCGCGCTCGAGTGCGGCGATGGTATTTTCAAACGTCGGCGCCGCCGGGCTGGCGGTAATAGCATCGATTTCGGCCTGCCGCGACATAATCGCAGTGCCAAGCGCGGGGGAAAACAGTTTGGGGTCGGCCTTGTCGAACGGCGGCAGACCCTCGTAAGGCCCGGTCCAGTTCCACAATATGGCCGGGTCGGTGGCAGCGGGCGCCGCCATGGCGGGGACAGCCATCGCGGCGAGGCAGATGCTGGCAAGGAGGGTCTTGATCATTGCTATGTCTTTCAAAAATCCATGCCGAGCAACGTGCCCAGATCGGCCAGCGCCTGGTCTTCACCGCCGACCTTGATCGCCGTCATGCCCATTAACGCCGCCGGCTTGCAGTTGATGCCGAGGTCGTCGAGATAAATGCAGGCGTCCGGCGTCACCGCCAGCGCGTCGGTCATCATGCGATAAATGCGCGAGTCGGGCTTGCGGACACCGGCTTTCGAGCTTTCGATGACATGGTCGAAGCGCGCCAGCACGGCGGCGACGTGATCCGCACTGGCGCGATCGGTCGCCATGCCGGCGCCTTCGCCCACCGGCGCGTTATTGGTGATGCAGCCGAGCTTCAGCCCGGCGGCGCGGCAGGCATCGAGCGCGGCGACCATGCGCGGACGGAGCGTGCCCGACAGCAGCCCGAGCACGACCGCGCCGCGAATATCGTGGCCCAGCGCCGCAGCTTCGGCGGCGAAAAGCGTGTCGAAGCCGGCGCTATCGACTTCGCTGCGCTCCAGCTGCGCCCAGGCATTGGTATCGGGGTTGATGGCGTTGATCTGGCGGATGGCATTGTGCGGCAGGCCGTGCGCCGCCTCATAGGCGTTGAAAGCATCGAACGGCGAACTGGTGATGACCCCGCCGAAATCCCAGATGACCGCGTCGAACGCCATGTTTTACCTCCCAGCTTCACGCGGCCCTAGTCAGCCGCAGCCGGGCGCGCGTCAAGACTGGGGATGCCGCAGGCGCCGAGCCAAGCGTCGATAGCGTCATAATCGGCGGGTGGCCGGGTCGCATCAGCGGCGTCGCCGCTCGGCACGAAGAGCACCATGCCCTGCCGCGCGCGCGTCAACAGCACGCGATAGGCGTTGCGGACATAATCCGCGCGGCCGAGCGTGCCGCCGGTCGCGCGGATGTTCTGCCAGACCGTGCCGTGAAAGCGCCGCGCCTGCCAGCCATTGGCCCGGCGCAGGTTGAGGTCCCACGCCACACCGGTCCAATCGAGCTCGAGCCCCTGCACGTCGAATTCGGTCGCGGCGTCTTTGAGCGCGTTGGATGAGCGGACGCCGTCGCTCGCGTTGAGGAACCAGTCACAAACTTCCACTTTCGACTTGACGAACAGTCCTTCGGGTTTGAGCCGCAGCGCGTTTGAGGCGGCCACCAATCCGGCGCGCTCGCCGGCGCGGCGGTGGGCGCGCAGCCATTGCCGCGCCGTCGCCAGATTGCGTGTCCGCCAAATTGGAAAGGCGTTGTTGTCCGGCCTTGAAGCGCGTGCTGCTTCGGGATCGTCGCTTAGCAACGCCGCGACGAATGCCGACACCTTTTCGGCGCGAAAGGATCGCACCGATACTGCCAGATGCAGCGCCGGATCGGATGATATGGCGCGCTGCCCAAGATGCCAGCGCAACCCCGCATCCAGGCCCGAGCCCTCGCCAAGCAGATGCGGCGGCAGATGAATGTGCCAGTGTCGTAGGGTGCCCTGCAGAGCCCGCACCCATTCTGCCACCCCCGCCTCACCGCGGTTGATCTCCTGTCCTTCGCCGATCAGCGCGACAACGACGCACCAGTTCGGATGAC
>JAYUUE010000299.1:0-3173 GCA_043754785.1 Polymorphobacter sp.
CTTACCCTCGGTGACCTCGAAGACCGCCGCCGCTACCTCAACGTGGCGGCGACGATCGGCCGGCTGTTGGCGCTGGGCGCCGTTCCCGTGCTCAACGAAAACGATACTGTCGCCACCACCGAAATCCGCTTTGGCGACAATGATCGCCTTGCCGCCCGCGCGGGTCAGGCGGCCGGCGCCACCGGCGTCATCCTGCTCAGCGATGTGGACGGCCTCTACACCGCCAATCCAAGCCGTGACCCGGCGGCAACTCTCATCCCGCTCGTCCCCAAAATCACCCTCGAAATCGCCGCGATGGCGGACGGCGACAGCGGCTCCGGCCTCGGCTCGGGCGGCATGGCCTCCAAGATCGCCGCCGCGCGCATCGCCGCCGCTGCCGGCATTCCCCTTGCCATCGCCGACGGTCGCGGCCTCAACCCGCTCACCCGCTTCGCCGCAACCGGCCACGGCACGGTGTTCGTTGCCGCCGGCGGTGCCCGCGCCAGAAAGGCCTGGCTCGCCGGCCGATTGACCGTCAGCGGCACCCTCACCGTCGACGCCGGCGCAGCTGCGGCACTGGCCCGCGGTACCAGTCTTCTGGCGGCCGGCGTCTCCGCCATCGCAGGCAATTTCGCACGCGGCGATGTCGTTGCTGTCGCTGGCCCGGCCGGCGTCATCGCCCATGGCCTCGCCAGCTACGACGCCGCCGATGCCCAGCTGATAAAGGGCCTGCGCGGCGAGGCCCAGGCCGCCGTCCTCGGCTATGCGCCGCGCGCCGCGATGGTCCACGCCGACCATCTGGTGCTGCTGTGAGTGCCCCAGAAACCGCTGCGGCCAGCATCCACGCCATGGCGCGCGCTGCCCGCGCCGCGGTCGCCGTCCTTGCCGCCGCGCCGACAACCCAAAAGGCCGCCGCCATCACTGCGGCGGCAATGGCGATCCGGTCCCGCGCGCCTGAACTGATCGCAGCCAACGCCGCCGACGTTTGCTCTGCCCGTGCCGCTGGCATTTCCACGGCGCTTATCGACCGCCTCGCGCTCGACGCCGCCCGCGTCGAAGCCATCGCCGCCGGCCTCGAAACCGTCGCTGCCCTTCCCGATCCCGTCGGCGAATCGATCAAGGCGTGGACTCAACCCAACGGCCTGTCTTTCGAGCGGGTCCGCGTCCCGCTCGGCGTCATCGGCATCATATATGAATCGCGCCCCGGCGTTACCGCCGACGCCGCGGCTCTGTGCCTGATGGCCGGCAATGCCTGCTTGTTGCGCGGCGGGTCGGAGGCGGCGCGCTCCAATAGCGTGCTGCTCGAATGTGTCGCCACCGGGCTGCGCAGCGCCGGTCTGCCCGCCGCCGCCGCGCAGTTGGTGCCCGCCGGCGACCGCGCGCTTGTCGGCGCCATGCTGGCGGCGCAGGGCCTGATCGACGTCATTATCCCCCGCGGCGGCAAGGACCTTGTCGCGCGCGTCGCGGCCGAAGCGCGAGTGCCGGTGCTTGCCCATCTCGATGGCATCAACCACGTCTATATCGACGCCTCCGCCGACCAGGTGAAGGCGATCGCCATTGCCGTCAATTCCAAGCTGCGGCGCACCGCCGTCTGCGGCGCCATGGAAACCCTGCTCATCGACCGCGCTGCCCCCCCGGCCCTGCAACGCGCGCTGATCGCAGCGCTCGCTGACGCCGGCTGCGAGGTACGCGGCGACGCCGGCGTCCGCGCCCTCGACCCCCGCGCCGGCGCCGCCACCGACACCGACTTCGACACCGAATATCTCGATGCCATCGCTTCCGCCGCACTTGTCGACGGCGTCGCGGGTGCGATCGCACACATCGCCCGCCACGGCTCGTCCCACACTGACGCCATCGTCGCCGAGGAGACCGCCACCGCCGAACGCTTCCTTGCCGCAGTGGACAGCGCCATCGTGCTGTGGAACGCCTCCACGCAATTCGCCGATGGCGGCGAATTCGGATTCGGCGCCGAAATCGGCATCGCCACCGGCCGGCTTCATGCGCGTGGGCCGGTGGCGCTGGAAGGCCTGACCACCTACAAGACGCTGGTGCGCGGCAATGGCCAGATCCGCCCTTGAAGCGCATGGGCCTGAAGCGGGTGGGCCTTTTGGGCGGCTCCTTCAATCCCGCTCATGCGGGGCATCGCCACATCAGCATCGAAGCGCTGCGCCTGTTGCAGCTCGACGAAATCTGGTGGCTGGTCAGTCCGCAAAATCCGCTGAAGGCCGCCGCCGGCATGGCGCCGCTCGCGGCCCGCCTCGCCTCGGCGCGCAAGGCCGCGCGCCACCCGCGTATCAGGCCCAGCGCCATCGAAGCGCAACTCGGCACGCGCTACGCTGTCGATACCGTTATCGCGCTCCAGCATCGCCACCCCAAGACGCGCTTCATCTGGCTCGCTGGCGCCGATATTTTGCCCGAACTCCACCGCTGGCACCGCTGGCGCGCGCTGTTGCACAGGCTGCCGATTGCCGTTTTGGCGCGTCCGCGCTACATGGGCGCGGCGTTGCGGTCTCCGGCGATGGCCTGGGCCCGGCGCTTGCGCCCCCGCGAGGGTGCGGCGAGCCATTGGCCGGACTGGACTCTGCCGGCGATTGTGGTGCTGAATATTCGAACCACCCCGGTTTCGGCGACGGCGATTCGCGCTGCCGACCCCAATTGGGCACAGGATTTAAACTGATCGGACGTTTTTTTGACTGACACCAAGACCCGCGCGCCAAAGCTGCTTGGCGAGATCGACGCCCATATCGAGGCGTTGCACAATATGGTCATGCAATCGCTGGACGACGACCAGGCGGTCGAGGTCGTGTCGATTCCGCTCGCCGGCAAGACCAGCATCGCCGACTATATGGTCATCGCCAGCGGCAAATCCGGCCGCCAGGTCGCCTCGATGGCGCAGAAGATCGCCGAAAAGTGCAAGCAGGATTTCGGCCGCCCGGCGCGTGTCCAGGGTCTGCCGACCGCCGACTGGGTGCTGATCGACGCCGGCGACGTCATCGTCCATCTGTTTCGCCCTGAAGTCCGCGCTTTTTACAATCTCGAGAAGATGTGGGCCTTTGGCGAGGACGCCAACCCCGGCGAGCCGCGCATCGGCATCCTCGCCAAACCCTGAGGTGAAGCTGACGATCGTCGCCCGCGGCCGCCTTGGGGCATCCCCCGAGGCGGAACTGGTCGAACGCTACTGCACCCGGCTACGC
>JAYUUE010000300.1:0-3173 GCA_043754785.1 Polymorphobacter sp.
GGGTTTCTGTAGCTACAGAAAAGTGGCGCGTCAATCGGTGTCTGGGGGCGAGGGCCCCAGCTGCCGGCAGCGTTCTTGTCCCCACACCCCCACCCCGACCCTCTCCACTCTACCGCCTGCGGCGGGGGGGGGAGGGGGAAGGATTGGGGTTCGGGGCCTGTGGCCCCAGCCGCCGGCGGCGTCTTTAGGCTTTGGCGGTGCGGCGCTTTTTGGGGGGTGCCCCCTCACTCGGTTCGGCGGTGCCTTGACCCCCAGGTCCGGCTGCGCCGCCTCTCGCCTCCCCTGTGAGGGCGCTGCGCGGACCCCCAGGTCCGGCTTCGCCGTCTCTCGCCTCCCGCCTGAGGGGGAGGAGGGGTTTTAGGTAATGGCCGGTGAAGCTCCCCGCCGTCGCCGCGATGACCTCCGGCGTCCCAACCGCCACGATCTGCCCGCCCTTGTCGCCGCCGTCCGGGCCGAGGTCCACGACCCAATCGGCGGTTTTGATGACGTCGAGATTGTGTTCGATGACCACCACGGTGTTGCCCTGGTCGACAAGGGCGTGGAGGACTTCGAGGAGTTTTCTCACGTCTTCGAAGTGGAGCCCTGTGGTGGGTTCATCGAGGATGTAGAGCGTCTGGCCGGTGGCGCGGCGGGCGAGTTCCTTGGCGAGTTTGACGCGCTGGGCTTCGCCGCCAGACAGGGTGGTCGCTTGCTGGCCGATGTTGACATAGCCGAGGCCGACTTCGTGGAGCATGGCGAGTTTGTCGCGGATGGGGGGGACGGCCTTGAAGAACTCGACGCCGTCTTCGACGGTCATGTCGAGGACATCGGCGATGCTGCGGCCCTTGAACTTTACCTCGAGCGTTTCCCGATTGTAGCGGGCGCCGTGGCAGACGTCGCAGGTGACATAGACATCGGGGAGGAAGTGCATTTCGATCTTGATGAGGCCGTCGCCGCTGCACGCCTCGCAGCGGCCGCCCTTGACGTTGAACGAAAAGCGCCCCGGTTTGTAGCCGCGCGCCTGCGATTCGGGGAGGCCGGCGAACCAGTCCCGGATGTTGGTGAAGGCGCCGGTGTAGGTGGCGGGGTTGCTGCGCGGGGTGCGGCCGATGGGGGACTGGTCGATGTCGATGACCTTGTCGAGGTGATGGAGGCCCTCGACGCTGTCGTGGGGAGCCATGACAAGTCTTGCACCATTCAGTTCGCGCGCGGCGGCGGCGTAGAGCGTATCGATGGTGAAGGTGGACTTGCCGCTGCCCGAGACGCCGGTGATGCAGGTGAAGGTACCGAGCGGGATGCTCGCGGTGACGCCCTGGAGATTGTTGCTGCGGGCGTTATTGACGGTGAGTTTCTTGCCATTGCCCTTGCGGCGTTTGGCGGGCACGGCGACGCTGCGGCGACCGCTGAGGTAATCGGCGGTGATGCTGCCTTCGGCCGCGAGGATGTCCGCCAGCGTGCCGCGCGCGACGATGGCGCCGCCGTGAACGCCCGCACCCGGCCCCATGTCGACGATATAATCGGCGGTGCGGATGGCGTCTTCGTCGTGCTCCACCACGAGCACGGTGTTGCCGAGATCGCGCAGGCGGCGGAGGGTGACGAGGAGGCGGTCATTGTCGCGTTGGTGGAGCCCGATGCTGGGTTCATCGAGGACGTAGAGCACGCCCGACAGGCCCGAGCCGATTTGCGAGGCGAGGCGGATGCGCTGGCTTTCTCCGCCGGAGAGGGTGCCGGATTTGCGATCGAGGTTGAGGTAATCGAGCCCGACATTGTCGAGAAAGCCGAGGCGTTCGGTGATCTCCTTGAGGATGCGTTCGCCGATGGTGCGCTGTTTGGGAGTGAGTTTGTCGGCGAGGTTTTTGGCCCAGGCGAAGGCCTGCGATACCGGGCGGCGGACGGCCTGGGCGATCGTTTCACCGGCGATCTTGACGGCGAGGGCTTCGGGTTTGAGGCGATCACCGTGGCAGACTTCGCACGGGGCGGCGGACTGGTAGCGGGAGAGTTCCTCGCGCATCCAGGCGGATTCGGTAGCGCGCAGGCGCTTTTCGAGGTTGGCGATGACGCCTTCGAAGGGTTTGACGACTTCGTACGACTTGCGGCCGTCTTCGAAGCGCAGCGGGATGGCCTTGCCGCCGGTGCCGTGGAGGATGGCGTTTTGCGCCTCAAGCGGCAGGCTGGCCCAGGGTGCCTTGAGAGTGAAGTTGTAGGCGCGGGCGATGCTGCCGAGGACCTGCATGTAATAGGGGCTGGGCGGGTTGGATTTGGCCCAGGGCATGACGGCGCCCTTTTCGATGCTGAGCGCGTGGTTGGGGACCATGAGATCGACGTCGAACAGCAGCTTTTCGCCGAGGCCGTCGCACGCCGGGCAGGCGCCTTGCGGGGCGTTGAACGAGAACAGCCGGGGTTCGATTTCGGCGATAGTGAAGCCGGAAACCGGGCAGGCGAATTTTTCGGAGAAGGTGATGCGATCACCGGCTTCGTCCGCCATTTCGGCGATGGCGAGGCCGTCGGCCAGTTTCAGTGCGGTTTCGAAGCTTTCGGCGAGGCGGCTTTCGATGCCGGCCTTCACCACGATGCGGTCGACCACTACGTCGATGTCGTGCTTGTATTTCTTGTCGAGCGCCGGCGCCGCGTCGATGTCGTGGAAGTCGCCGTCAATCTTGACGCGGGTGAAGCCGTCCTTTTGCAGCTGCGCCAACTCCTTGCGGTATTCGCCCTTGCGGCCGCGGACGATCGGGGCAAGCAGGAACAGCCGGGTGTTTTCGGGCAGGGTCATGACGCGATCGACCATCTGGCTGACGGTTTGCGCGGTGATCGGCAGGCCGGTGGCGGGGCTGTAGGGCACACCGACGCGGGCCCAGAGCAGCCGCATATAGTCGTAGATCTCGGTCACAGTGGCGACGGTGGAGCGCGGATTCTTCGATGTGGTTTTCTGTTCGATGCTTATGGCGGGGGACAGGCCCTCGATGTGATCGACATCGGGCTTCGACATCAGTTCGAGGAATTGCCGGGCATAGGCGCTCAGGCTTTCGACGTAGCGGCGCTGGCCTTCGGCATAGATGGTGTCGAACGCCAGGCTGGATTTGCCGCTGCCTGACAGGCCGGTGATGACGGTCAGCGCGTTCTTGGGCAGGTCGACATCGACCCCCTTGAGGTTGTGCTCACGCGCGCCGCGCACCTGGATATGAGTCAGCATG
>JAYUUE010000301.1:0-9482 GCA_043754785.1 Polymorphobacter sp.
GGTGCCGATCGATATCGTCGATATTTTCCGCAGGTCCGACGCGGTCGGGCCGATCGTCGACGAGGCGATCAAGGTGGGTGCCAAGGCGATCTGGATGCAGCTGGGCGTGGTCAACGCCGAGGCGGCAGCGACGGCCGAAGCCGCCGGTTTGACCGTCGTGATGGACCGCTGCCCCAAGATCGAGCTCAGGCGGTTGGGGATTCCGGCGATTCCGGAGCTTTAGCGCGGCGCGCCGCAAAGATTTTCAGCGCGTGATCGAGCCGCGCCAGCACCTCGGCGTGGAGCACGGCGTTGGCGGCGGCGATGCCGTGGAACACCGGCGCCGGCTTGTTGAAAGCGAGTGCCGTGCCGTGACGGTCGCTCACCACCCCGCCAGCTTCGGTGAGGATCAATGCCGATGCCGCGACATCCCATTCGGCGATGGTCCGCCCTTCCACCCAGGCATCGGCCTCGGCGCTCGCCAGCTTGGCCATCCGCAGCGCCAGGCTGTTGGGCTTTTCGGTGACTTCGCCGGGC
Source organism: Polymorphobacter sp. (assembly GCA_043754785.1). Taxonomy (GTDB): domain Bacteria; phylum Pseudomonadota; class Alphaproteobacteria; order Sphingomonadales; family Sphingomonadaceae; genus Sandarakinorhabdus. Next base: position 517 of record JAYUUE010000301.1, read on the forward strand.
CAGGGCGACGGCCAGAATGGTGCCGACAGGTTGGCGGCGTCCATCGGCAGGCGCACGCCAGCCAGCGTCGGCAGGCTCGCCATCCGCAGCGGCAGCCCGTTGCACGTCGCCCCCTGCCCCAAGGCGGCGGTGAACAGCTGTTGCCGCGCCGGTGCCGCAAGCGCTGCGAAGGTGACGACGCCATCTTCGACCAGCGCCACCGACACTGCCCAGCCGGTGCGGCCGCGAACGAAATCGCGGGTGCCATCGATGGGATCGACCACCCAGACACGGCGTTTCGCGAGCCGGGCGTCGGTGTCGGCGGTCTCCTCCGACAGCCAGCCGTCATCGGGCCGCGCGCCGAGCAGTGCGGCTTTCAGATGCGCATCGACCTCGAGATCGGCGATACTGACCGGGTTGCCCGGCGATTTTTCCCACCATTCGGATTGCGCATGAAAGTGGCGCAGCGCCAGAACGGCGGCGGCGCTGGTGGCTTCGATGGCGAGGGTCAGGTCTGACCGGCGCGCCATCTTTGGCTCAGGCGCCGGCGATGGTCATGCCATCGATGCGCACGGTCGGCACGTTGGTGGCGTGGCGAAAGCTGAGGTCATCGGCGGCGACCATCCGCTTGAACATGTCGATCAGGTTGCCGGCGATAGTGACTTCGGCGACTGGCACGGTGATTTCGCCATTTTCGATGAGGAAACCCGAGGCGCCGCGGCTGTAATCCCCCGTCAGGCCGTTGACGCCCATGCCGATCAGCTCGGTCACATAAAAGCCGCGCTTGATGTCCGCCATGAGTGCGGCGGGGCTGGTGCTGCCGGCGGCGAGGTGCAGGTTAGTGGCGCCGACGCCGGGCGGCCCCGAGGTGCCGCGTGCGGCATGGCCGGTCGGGGTAAGGCCAAGCTGCCGCGCGCTGGCCGAATCGAGCAGCCAGCCGGTCAGCACGCCGGCGTCGATGATGCGGGTGACCTGCACCGGCAGGCCTTCGCCATCGAAGCTGCGCGACCGGAGACCGCGCCGACGCAACGGGTCATCGATGATGTTGATCGACGAATCGAACACCAAGGTACCCAGCGCATCCTTGAGGAACGAGGTGCCGCGCGTGATCGAACTGCCGCTGATGGCGCCAATCAGATGGCCGACAAGCGACGAACTGATGCGCGGATCAAAGACGATGGGCAGGCTGCCGGTTTCAAGTTTGATCGGGTTGACGCGGGCCACGGCGCGTTCGCCGGCGCGGGCGCCGATGGTGGCGGGGCCCTCCAGGTCGGCGAAGTGGCGGGCCGAGTGCCAGGCATAGTCGCGCTGCATCGCGGCACCTTCGCCGGCGAGCACGCTGGCCGAGGCACCATAGCTGCTGGATTTCTTGCCGCCGCGAAAGCCGGTGGAGGTGGCGAGTGCGGTCACGGCGCGGCCGGCCGACGCACCGCCGCCTTCGGAATTGGTGACGCCGGCAATGGCGCGCGCCGCATCTTCGGCGGCCATCGCCATGTCGCGCAGGGTTTCGGCACTAGGATCGGCGCCGTCATCGGTGTCGAGATCGGGGATTGCGCCGGTCAGCAGGCGGTCGGCGGGGGCCAGCCCAGCCCATTGGTCCTCGAGCGCCAGCCGTGCCATTGCGACGGCGCGTTCGGCGGCGATGGCCAGCGCGGCGGGCGACAGATCGGATGACGACACACTGGCCGACTTTTGGCCGATGAACACCCGGATGCCGACCTCCTCGCCCTCGCTGCGGCCGATGTCCTCGAGCTTGCCGAGGCGGACGCTGATCGACGTCGAACCGTCGCCGACATACAGGGCATCGGCGGCGTCGGCACCGGCAGCGCGCGCGGCGGCGAGAGCAACATCGAGACGATCAAGGGCAGCGGGGACGGTAAGCATGGCGCAGACTTAGGGTGTCAGCGCAGTGCGCTCAACCCCCTCAGCGCAAAGCGACCAGGCCCACAACCGCACACGCTGCAAAGACCAGCGCCCCGGCGGCGCGGTTGGCACGGAAAAGACGCAGGGCGTTGGCAGGGCTGGCATCGTGCAGCGCCGCCGCCTGCCAGGCGAAGTGCAGCGCCGCCGGGACGAGCGCCAGCAGCGCCAGCGGGTCGTGGCTGGTGAGCCAGAACGCGGCGGCCCACAGGGTGATGGCGAGCAGATAAAATCCCGCGACTCCGTGTCGGGCGCGCGGTCCGAGCGCCCGCGCGGAGGATTTGATGCCGGCCATGGCGTCGTCCTCGATGTCCTGCAGGGCGTAGATGGTGTCATAACCGAGCGTCCACGCGACGCCGCCGGCGTAGAGCAGCGCCATTTGCGGCGCCGGATCGGCGACAGCGACATAACCGACCAGCGCGCCCCAGTTGAAGGTGAGGCCCAACCACGCCTGCGGCCACCAGGTGATGCGCTTCATATAGGGGTAGGCGGCAACCAGACCGAGGCTGGCGAGCGCCACAAGTTGCGCCAGCGGGCGCAGTTGCAGCAGCACGATTAGGCCGATCATTGACAGCGCGACGGCGAAAATCAGGGCCTTGCGCACCGAAATCACGCCGCTGGCGACCGGCCGCGCGCGCGTGCGGTCGACTTGCGCGTCGAGATTGCGGTCGATGATGTCGTTCCAGACGCAGCCTGCGGCACGCATGGCGATGCTGCCGAGGCCGAACCACAGGATCAGCGCCCAGTCCGCGACCAGGCCATCGGCGAGTGCGACACCCCAGGCGCAGGGCCAGAACAGCAGCCAGCTGCCGGCCGGCCGGTCGAAGCGCGCGAGGCGGGCATAGGGTTGAACACCGATGGGAAGCGCGTCGATCCACCCGCGCTGCGCGTCCGGCGTCGGTTCCAGTGGGGATTTTGCTGTGCTAGCCACGTCGCTATGAGCGAAAAGCCAGTCAATCTGTCAACTACACCGCGTCTGCATGTGGCACAGCCGCTGGTGCAAGGGGCATCAATTGCGTTGCCGCTGCCGCAATCGCATTATCTGGCGCAGGTGATGCGCCGGCAACCGGGGGATATGGTGCGATTGTTCGATGGTGCCAGCGGCGAATGGGCGGCGCGGCTGGTGTCGGTGGGGCGCAGGGCGGTGGTCGCGGTGGTGGAATCGCAGTCGGCGCCGGAGGAGATCACCGCCGATTTGTGGCTGTGCGCGGCGCCCTTGAAGCGCGATCGCTTCGATTGGGTGGCGGAAAAGGCCTGCGAACTCGGGGTATCGCGGCTGGTGCCGGTGGTGACGCAGCGGACCAACGTGGGCAAATTGAACCTCGATCGGTTGCGCGCGCACATGGTCGAGGCGGCCGAGCAGTGCGGGCGGACGGCGCTGCCGTTGGTAGCAGAGCCGGTTTCACTGGCGGACCTGCTGCGAAACTGGCCGGCGGGGCGGGCATTGGTGTTCGCCGATGAAGCCGGCGGCGAGTCGTTGGTGGGTGGCTGCGCGCGGGCGCCGGCGCCGGCAGGGGTGCTGATCGGGCCGGAAGGTGGGTTCAGCGATGGTGAACGTGCGGCGATTCGAGGGGTTTCGGGGGCAATTGCGGTGTCGCTGGGGCCGCGCATCCTGCGGGCGGACACCGCGGCGGCGGTGGCGGTGGGGGTTTGGCAAGCAGTGACGAGGGGTTAATTCCCCCTCTCCCGCAAGCGGGAGGGGGTTATTCCGCCGCCATCGCCAGCGCTGGTGCGCCTTGTGGCCCGCGGACCAGCGTGCCCGGCAACGCGCCGGTCATCACGCCGTTGCGGAAGGTGACGACACCGCTCTTGATCGTCGCGACATAGCCGGTGGCCTTTTGCAGCAGCCGCTTGCCGCCGGCGGGCAGGTCGAACGCCATCCAGGGGGCGCCGAGCTTGAGCGCCTGCATGTCGATGAGGTTGATGTCGGCCAGCATCCCCGGCAGCAATTGGCCGCGGTCGTGCATGCCATACAGCTTCGCCGTGTCGCTGCACTGGCGCTTGATGGCGTTTTCGATGGTGATGCGGCCGTGCGAACGGTCGCGCACCCAATGCTGCAACAGGAAGGTCGGGCTGGCGGCGTCGCAGATGGTGCCGCAATGCGCGCCGCCATCCGACAGCGAAATGACGATATCGTCGCGCTGGAGCAGGCCTTCGACGAAATCCAGATTGCCGTCGGCGTAGTTGAGGATGGGAAAATAGATGAAACCGGTGCCGGCATTCGCGGTCAGCAGGTCATAGGTATATTCGGCCGGGGTGACGCCGGCGGCGGCGGAGCGGGCAGCAATGGTGTCGGCCGCAGTCGGTTCATAGTTGAAATCCGGCCCCATTTCGTAATGGACGTGATGGCCATAGGCGACCGCCATCAGCAGCGCCTGGACGTCCGATTCGGGGATGACATCGGCTTCGGCGAGGAGTTTGGCTTTCCACGCCGGATCACTGATTTTCGCCCATTGCTCCGCCCACGGCGCGGCGTCGATAGCCTGCCATGATGGCTTGAACTTGAACGGGTGGACGGTGCCGCGCCACGCCATCAATATGCCGTTGCCGCGCAGCGCGATCTGCGCGACGATATTGGCGCCGGCTGCGTTCCATTTGGCGGTTTCGGCCATTTGTTCCTGCCATGGCAATTCCTTGGCAATGCTTTGCAGCATGGCAAAGGTGACCGGCAGCCCGGTTTCCTGGCTCAATGCGCCCATCCAGCCGAACTCATCCCATTCACGGCGCAGGTCGCTGGCCATTTCGAACACGCCGTGCCCTGCACGGGCGACGGCGCGCCCGATGCCGATCAGCTCCTCCTTTGTCGCGGTGGTGCCGGGGACGAGGACGCCATCGATGGATTTGTGCAGCACCGTGCGGCTGGTGGAGAAGCCCAATGCACCGGATTTGAGGCCTTCCTCGACGATAGAGCTCATCTGGGCGATCTCGTGTTCGGTGGGGGCTTCGTTGTTGGCGCCGCGCTCGCCCATCACATAGGCGCGCACCGGGCCATGGGCGACGTGAGTTGCAACATCGATGGTTCGCGCTCTTTCCGCAAGCGCATCCATATATTCGGGGAAGCTTTCCCAGTTCCATTTCATGCCTTCGGCGAGCGCGGTGCCGGGAATGTCTTCGACGCCCTCCATGAGGCCGATCAGCCAGTCGTGCTTGTCGGGTTTGGCGGGCGCGAAGCCGACGCCGCAATTGCCCATGACGACGGTGGTGACGCCGTGCCACGACGATGGCGCCATTTCCGAATCCCAAGTCGCCTGGCCATCGTAATGGGTGTGGATATCGACAAAGCCAGGCGTGACGTGGAGGCCGGCGGCGTCGATCTCCTCGCGGCCTTTGGCAATGATGGTGCCGATGGCACTGATCCCGCCTATCGCGGTGATGCGGCCGGCATCGATGGCGATGTCGCCAGTGAACGATGGCGCGCCGGTGCCGTCGACGATCGTGCCGCCGCGAATGACCATGTCGTGCATGTGCGATCTCCCATCCTTTTCGGTGAGCCTATCATGCCGGGCTTGACGACTGCACTGCGCAAAGTCATGGTGAGAACATATAAGAAACATTGTCTTTGCCGCGCTGGTGGTTCTGTCCGCGCCGACCTGGGGAACTGCCGTCATGCAGCACGCCGTTGGCACGTTTGCAGTCAAGATGACGCCGGCGGCGGGCGATGCCGAGGGCGGTGTGGCGCTGGCGCGGATGCGGGTGGACAAGGTGTTTTCGGGCGGGCTGGCGGCGACGGCGGGGGGCGATATGCTGACGGCGGCGGGTGATGTGAAGGGCAGCGCCGCCTATGTGCTGATCGAGCGCGTCACCGGGACGCTGGACGGCAAAGCGGGGAGTTTCGCCTTCATGCACAATGCAACGATGGATCGCGGCACGCCCGACCAGCACATTACCGTGGTGCCCGATTCGGGGAGTGGGGCGTTGACGGGGCTGACGGGTGCGATGAAGATCGAGGGCGGGGCGCACTCCTATGATTTTGCATATGCCATCACGCCGCGATGAGCGTTTGAAGCCGCGCTCAATTGCGCCGGGCGTTCACCCCCGCTAAAGGCGACGGCATGAGCAATCAGGTCATGGCGACGGGCGATGAAGCCCTTATCGAAACCCGCGACCAGCTTGTCGGGGTGTTTGAAAAGGGCAACAAGCCCCAAGCCGACTGGCGCATCGGCACCGAGCATGAAAAGTTCGTTTACCGGCTGAGCGACCATCGTGCGCCGAGCTATGACGAGCCGGGCGGTATCCGCGATTTGCTCAAAGGCATGGAGGCCTTCGGCTGGGAACCTGTGGTCGAAGGCGGAAACGTCATCGCCATGAAGGGCGCCGATGGCGCGATCAGCCTGGAGCCGGCGGGGCAGTTCGAATTGTCGGGCGCCGCGCTCGACACGATCCACGAGACCTGTGCCGAATCGAACCGCCACCTCGCACAGTGCCGCGAAGTCGGCGATCGCCTGGGGCTGGGGTTCCTGTCGCTGGGGTTCTGGCCCGACAAGGTGCGGTCCGAACTGCCGGTTATGCCCAAGGGGCGCTATGTCATCATGCGCAACCATATGCCGCGCGTCGGGTCGCTGGGGCTCGACATGATGCTGCGGACCTGCACGATCCAGACAAATCTCGATTATGCGTCCGAAGCCGATATGGTGCTCAAGTTCCGGGTTTCGATGGCGTTGCAGCCGCTGGCGACGGCGCTTTTCGCCAATTCGCCGTTCACCGAAGGGCGTCCCAACGGCTTCAAAAGCTTCCGCAGCCATATCTGGACCGATACCGATGCCGCGCGAACCGGCACGCTGCCGTTCGTGTTCGAGGACGGCTTCGGCTTTGAACGCTACACCGACTATGCGCTCGATGTGCCGATGTATTTTGTCTATCGCGATGGCAAGTACATCGACGCGGCCGGGCACAGTTTCCGCGATTTTCTCGCCGGCAAGCTGGCCGTGCTGCCGGGCGAAAAGCCCAAGGTCGGCGACTGGAAGGACCATCTTTCAACGGCGTTCCCCGAAGTCCGTATGAAGGGCTATCTGGAGATGCGCGGTGCCGATGGCGGACGCTGGGACCGGATTTGCGCGCTGCCGGCGTTCTGGGTCGGCCTGCTGTACGATGATGTCGCGCTCGATGCGGCGTGGCAGGTGGTGAAGGGCTGGACCCAGGCCGACCACGACCGTCTGCGCGCCGAAGTGCCGCGGCTGGCGTTGCAGGCGGCCAACCCGAATGGCGGGACGTTGCAGGATCTGGCGAAACAGGTGCTGGGAATCGCCGATGCCGGGCTGGCGCGGCGGGCGCGGCTGAACCGCATGGGGGATACCGAGCAGGGCTTCCTCAACCCGCTGCGTGAGATTGCGGCGAGCGGCCTGACCAATGCCGACCGGATGCTGGCGCTATATGAAGGTGCCTGGGACGGCGATGTTTCGCAGGTTTATGCGGCGGAGAGTTACTGATGCCCGTTACCCCGGCGGACCCTGTCGTCATCACCGGCTTTGCGCGCACCCCGATGGGCGGGTTCCAGGGCGCGCTGGCCGGGCTGTCGGCGACGGCGCTCGGGTCGGCGGCGGTGAAGGCGGCGGTGGAACGTTCCGGGGTTGCGCCCGCGAAGGTCGAGGCGATCTTCATGGGCTGCGTGCTGCCGGCGGGCCTCGGCCAGGCGCCGGCGCGGCAGGCGGCGCTGGGGGCGGGGCTGCCGCTGTCGGTCGAGGCAACCACCGTCAACAAGATGTGCGGCTCCGGAATGCAGGCGACGATCATGGCGCATGATGCGCTGCTGGCCGGCACGGCCGAGGTGATAGTGGCAGGCGGCATGGAGAGCATGTCGAACGCGCCGTATCTGCTGACCAAGCACCGTTCTGGCGCGCGCATCGGGCATGATGCGGTGAAGGATTCGATGTATCTGGACGGGCTGGAAGATGCCTATGACCCCGGCAAGCTGATGGGGGCGTTTGCCGAAGGATCGGCGCGCGATTACCAGTTCACGCGGGCGGCGCAGGATGACTATGCCATCGAGAGCCTTTCGCGGGCGAATGCGGCGATTGCCTCGGGGGCGTTCGATGACGAGGTGACGCCGGTCACGGTGCCAGCACGTCGTGGAGATGCGCGGGGTGGGGACGTTGTGGTTGCGGTTGATGAGCAACCCGGCAAGGCGCGGCCCGACAAGATTCCGGGGTTGAAGCCGGCATTTGCCAAGGATGGCACGATTACCGCGGCGAATGCCTCGTCGATTTCAGATGGCGCGGCGGCGCTGGTGCTGACTTTGGCCAGCGTGGCGGCGCGCGACGGGATGCCGGTGCGGGCGCGGATTGTGGCGCACGCCGGCCACGCGCATGAGCCGGGCAAGTTCACCACAGCGCCGGTGCCGGCGATCCGCAAGGTGCTGGACAAGGCCGGATGGGCGGTGGCGGATGTCGATCTGTTCGAGGTCAACGAGGCGTTTGCGGCGGTGGCGATGATTGCAATGCATGATTTGGGGATTCCGCGCGAGAAGCTGAATATTCACGGCGGCGCGACGGCACTGGGGCATCCGATCGGCGCGTCGGGGGCGCGGATCATCGCGACTTTGGTGGCGGCACTGGAGCGCACCGGCGGCAAGCGCGGGGTGGCGGCGCTGTGCATTGGTGGCGGCGAGGCGACGGCGATTGCAGTTGAGCGGGATTGATGACTTTCCTCTCCCGCAGGCGAGCGAGGCAATAAGTTATCCCCGATATCCCCGTTATCCACAGGGCAAAAGCCGAAGTTTTCGCTTTGACGACTCGGGGTCAGGTGAGACACTTCATCTGTAGCCGGGAATTGACGGCGACGGAAACGCCGAAGGAAACCAACGGTTTACAGTCGGAAGCAAGCGCCAGTTCGGGTTCTTGACCAGGAATTGGACCGTGAGTGGACGGCAGGGTCGGACGGTGAACCGCACCGCAAGCGCGTCCATGCGAATGGAAGGCGCGGCGACGGGTAAACGGTCGCTCCGGCAGGCGAGGAATGCCCCTTAAAACCAGGCAGACCGACCTTGCGAAGTGCCGTGGCACCAAGTTGGGACGCAGCGCCTGCGCTTCGGAAGAAGCAATGGTCGCCGAAAGACCCCGGGTCGCTCGCGC
>JAYUUE010000302.1:0-3155 GCA_043754785.1 Polymorphobacter sp.
GCCGAACGCGAAGGCGCCGCTGCCTATCTCATCCAGCGCGCCATCGATATCGACTGGTGCTGGTTCGATGGCATTGCCACGGTGGGCGTCACTGCCGGCGCGTCGGCCCCCGAAGTGCTGGTGCAGGAAGTCCTTGCCAACATCGGCGCGCGCTATACCGTGACCAGCGAAAACATCACCACCGCGGTCGAACAGGTCGTATTCAAGCTGCCGCGCGCCCTGGTCGGCGGCTGAAGCCCGCCATGGCGGTTTACACGCCGGTTACCGCCACCGATCTGGCGGGGTTCCTCGCCGCGTATGACATCGGCCACGCCACCTCGTTCAAGGGCGTCGCCGAGGGGGTGTCGAACAGCAATTTCCTGCTCGACACGACGCGCGGCCGCTATTTCCTGACGCTTTACGAACGCAACATCGATATCGCCGACCTGCCCTGGTTCTTGGCATTGATGACGCACCTTGCCAATGCCGGCCTGCCGGTGCCGCGCCCGGTGGCCGACCGCAACGGTACGGCGCTGCAAAGCCTCAATGGCCGCGCCGCCTGCCTGATTGAATTCGTGCGCGGCGTGTCGATCACCGAGCCGACGCCGGCGGAATGTCACGCGGTCGGCGCCGCGCTCGGCCGGCTACACCGCGCCGGCGCGGATTTCCCCCTCGGCCGGGCCAATTCGCTGGGGGTGAACCAATGGCGACCGATGGCGGCGCGATGCGGCGCCGGCCTCGCCGAAATCGATCCGGCGCTGCCGGTGCTGGTCGCCGACGCGCTTGCCGCCACCGACGCCTGGCCGCGCGGCCTGCCCATCGGCATCATCCACGCCGACCTGTTTCCCGACAATGTGCTGCTGGAAGGTGACAGCGTCACCGGGATGATCGACTTTTATTTCGCCTGCACCGACATCCGCGCCTATGATTATGCCGTCACCCACGCCGCCTGGTGCTTTTCCGCCATCGGCCGCGTGCATTACCCGGAACGCGCCGCCGCGCTGGCGGCCGGATATGCCCGAACTCATGGGCTGACGGCGGCCGAGATTGCTGCGCTGCCCCGGCTCGGTGAAGGCGCAGCGCTGCGCTTCGTGCTGACCCGCGCCCATGATTGGCGCAATACGCCCGCCGATGCGCTGGTGACACGCAAGGACCCGATGGCCTTTGCGAGCCGAATGGATTGGTATGCCCGCGCCACCCCCGACCAGATCCTGGGCAGATGACCGAACCCCTCCCCAAGGTCATCATCGCCACCGATGGCGCCTGCAAAGGCAACCCCGGCATCGGCGGCTGGGGCGCGATCCTGCGCGCCGCCAGCGGCGCCGAAAAAACCCTGAGCGGCGCCGAATCCCACACCACCAACAACCGCATGGAATTGACCGGCGCCATCGCCGCGCTGACTGCGCTGTCGCGCCCTGCCGCCATCATCCTCTCGACCGACAGCGTCTATGTCCGCGACGGCATCACCAAATGGATCCACGGCTGGCAACGCAACGGCTGGAAAACCGCGGACAAGAAGCCGGTGAAAAATGCCGACCTGTGGCAAGCGCTGCTGGCGGCGACGGCGCGCCACACGATCGAATGGCGGTGGGTGAAAGGTCACTCTGGGGATCCGGACAATGAAGCGGCAGACGCGCTGGCCAACGAAGCCATAGCGGCGTTGCGCATGCGCTGATCTCACCTCTCACCGCCGGGGAGAGGTCGAGAGACGAGCGAAGCGAGGCCCGGGAGAGGGGCCTTTTTCCAGCGCCAACAGAAGAACCCCTCTCCCGACTCGGCGAAGCTGCCGAATCCAACCTCTCCCCGGCGGGGAGAGGTTGCAGACACTCCCGGCCCAGCCTACCCAAAACGCCAAAGTAGGAGTCCCCCCATGCACCGCCGCGACTTCCTCGCCATTACCGGCGCCCTCAGCGGTGCCGTCATCATTCCCAGCGCGTTCGGCAAGGCCATCGCCGCCGAAGCCCTCGACACCGCGCTCGATATCCAGTTCAAGAAGCGCCTCGCCGACGCCGCGCTGACCGCCGCCACGGCCGCCGGCGCGACCTATTGCGACGTCCGCATCGGGCGCTATTTGCGCCAGTTCGTCGTCACCCGCGAAGCCAATGTCCAGAATGTCGTCAACGCCGAATCAACCGGCACCGGCGTCCGCGTCATCGCCGGCGGCGCCTGGGGCTTCGCTGCGACCAACGACCTTACCCCCGATGGCGTCGCCGCCGCCGCCCGCCAGGCCGTCGCCATCGCCCGCGCCAATGCCAAAAGCCAGACCAACCCCGTCCTGCTCGCCCCCACACAGGGCGTCGGCGAAGTCGCGTGGAAAACACCGATCGTGAAAAACGGCATGACCGTCCCCATCAAGGACAAGGTCGACATGCTGCTCCAAGTCAACGCCGCCGCCATGGCCGCCGGCGCAAGCTTCTTCAATTCGACCTTGTTCCTCGTCAACGAACAGAAATATTTCGCCAGCACCGACGGCTCGTATATCGATCAAGACATCCACCGCATCTGGGCACCGTTCACCGCCACCGCCATCGACAAATCGACCGGTCGCTTTCGCACCCGCGACGGTCTCGGCGCGCCGATGGGCATGGGCTTTGAATATCTTGATGGCGCCCCCGCCAGCCGCTACGAAATGCCGAACGGCACGGTGGCATACGGCAAATCCTACGACCTGAAGGCCGATGCCATCGCGGCGGCAAAGGATGCGCGCACCAAACTCACCGCGCCTTCGGTCAAGCCCGGCAAATACACCCTCGTTCTTGACCCCTCGCACACCTTCCTGACCATCCATGAATCGGTCGGCCACGCCCTCGAACTCGACCGCGTGCTCGGCTACGAAGCCAACTACGCCGGCACCAGCTTCGCCACCATCGACAAGCGCGACGCCGGTTTCCAATACGCCTCGCCGATCGTCAATTTCACTGCCGACAAGACCGAGGCGACCAGCCTGGGTCATGTCGGTTACGATGACGAAGGCGTGCAGACGAAAAAATGGGACTTGATAAAGGCCGGCAGGCTCGTCGATTATCAGGTGACCCGCGACCAGGCGCACATCCTCGGCAAGCCCCGGTCCGATGGCTGCTCCTACGCTGACAGCTGGGGCGCCGTGCAGTTCCAGCGCATGGCCAATGTCTCACTCGCTCCCGGCCCGGCAAAACTCAGCGTCGCCGAGATGATTT
>JAYUUE010000303.1:0-9422 GCA_043754785.1 Polymorphobacter sp.
ATTGTACAGCGCCGGGTAAGCACGCGACAGCACCAGGCGATTTTCAAGCGCATAGCCCGCGCCCGATGGCGCCTGCGTCCGATCATCAAGCACCCACCAACGGCCATCCGGTCCGCGGCCAAGATCGACAGCATAGAGCGGCATGTGCCGGCCTCCCGGCGGCTTGACACCGCGCATTGTGCGGATGAAGTCGACACTGCCGGTGATGGCGGCAGCCGGCAGCGCGCCGCTTTCCACCAACTTTGCTTCGCCATAAATGTCCTGCAACACCGCCTCGATCAGCGTCGCGCGCTGTTCGACACCCTCGGCGATCTCTGCCCATTCACGCTGCCCCAGGATCAGCGGCAACGGATTAAGCGGCCAGCTGCGCTCGAATTCCTCCCCATAGACGCGATAGGTCACACCGGTATCACGGATGTGCCGTGTGGCGGCGCCAAACCGACTTTTCGCTTCATCCTCGGGAAAATCGGCGAAGCCGGACAGAAGATTGAGCCAGTCCGCCCTTGGCCGGTGCGTGACGTCGAACAACTCGTCGGGCACGCCGGGGAGCGTGCGGTAATCTCGCAGCCAGCCTGATAGGCGCGCGGCAGCCGGGGGACCCAGGTCGCTTTTACGCGGTGCTATCAGGCCATCAACGCCCATGCGGTCGGCGCAGATCAAGCGTCATCGGGAATTCCGCGGCGCGCTCCGACACCGGCAGCTTGATGGTGCCCGGTGTATGGCCATGCTCGTCAAACCGCGCCTTGCGCCGCGCCTGCGCCTCGTAGGAATTGACCGGAAATGTTTGATAGCTGCGGCCACCGGGGTGGACGACATGATAAACGCAGCCACCCAATGAGCGGTTGTGCACGCGGTCAACGATATCGAAGGTCAGCGGCGCGTCGACTTCGCGCGTCGGATGCAGACCACTGCGCAGCTTCCACGCCTTGTAGCGCACCCCGGCAACGGCTTCCATCGAGGTTTCTGTCTTGGTCATCGGCAACATGCGGCCGTTGCAGGTGATGATATGACGTTCGGGATTAAAGCCTTCGACGCGCACTTGCAGGCGTTCGACCGACGAATCGACAAAGCGTACCGTCCCACCGGGAGTGCTTTCCTCCCCCATGACGTGCCACGGCTCCAGCGCGTGGCGCAATTCGAGCGAGACGCCGCCATATTGGACAGTGCCGTGGACGGGGAAGCGGAACGCCCGCTGTGCTTCGTACCAATTGGCATCGAAGGCATAACCCGCACCGTTCAGATCGGCGAGCACGTCCCTAAAGTCATTCCAGACGAAATGTTCGAGCATGAAGCGATCGTGCAACCCGGTTCCCCAGCGGATAAGTGACCCTTCCATCGGCTGGCGCCAGAACCACGCGATGAGGGCACGGATCAAAAGTTGCTGCGACAGGCTCATCCGGGCGTCGGGCGGCATCTCGAAACTGCGGAACTCGAGCAATCCCAGCCGCCCTGTCGGGCCATCCGGAGAATACAGCTTGTCAATGCAGATTTCTGTGCGATGCGTGTTGCCCGACACATCGGTAAGCAAGTTGCGCAGCAGCCGGTCGACCAGCCATGGTGCCGGGCGCTTGGCCTTGCGCGCCGAAGGGATCATTTCGAGAGCAATTTCCAGCTCATACAGCGCGTCGTGGCGCGCTTCATCGACGCGCGGGGCCTGACTGGTTGGGCCGACGAACAACCCGGCGAACAGATACGACAGCGACGGGTGCCGCTGCCAATAGATGAGCAGGCTTTTGAGCACATCGGGCCGCCGCAGGAACGGCGAATCCGCCGGGCTGGCGCCGCCGACCACGACGTGATTGCCACCACCGGTGCCGGTGTGGCGCCCGTCGATCATGAACTTGTCGGCGCCCAACCGGGTGGCACGGGCATCGTGATAAACGCCATTGGTGATTGCCACCGCCTCGCGCCATGACGATGCTGGCTGGACATTGACTTCGATGACACCCGGATCGGGCGTTATTTTGAGCAACCCCATCCGCCGGTCATCGGGCGGCGGATAGCCTTCAATCCGCACGGGCAGGCCTTCTGCGGCAGCGGCCAGCTGCGCCACCAGTTCAAGATATTCCTCCAACCGCGCGACGGGCGGCATGAATACGCACAGCAGCCCGCCGCGCACCTCGATGTTGAGTGCAGTGCGCACCATCGGCGGCTTTTTCGGCGCAGGTCTGGCGACCGCCGCTGCGACGGCGCTGAAGTCCGGCAATGGTCCGTGTTCGGCATAGGGATCGCGCGGCACGATATGCGGATAATCTTCCGCCGCGACCTCAGGCAGCGTATCGAGCGGCAAACGCAGACCGAGCGGCGAATCGCCGGGAATGACGAACAGCCCGTCGCGGCGGAAATGCCATGCTTCGCTCAGCCAGGCGCCGTCCGCGGCGCCCTCGGCTTTGGTCAGCGCTCGTCGCAGTGGCAGCACATAGCCGATAATTTTCGACAGTCCGCCCTGCATAGCGCGCCGTAACCGAGCACGACCCTGCAAATCATCTGCTGCCGCGGCATCGATATCGACATTCGCCGGCAGATCGCCTTCGGTTTTGATGTAGTGCAGCGCATCTTCGCGCGCCGGAATGATCATTGCCGGGTCCACCCCCAACCGACCCGCCAGCCGTACAATCAGCGCTTCGGCGTCGTCTAGTGTCACCCCGGCCTCGACGCGCAGCGGATCGGCCGTGTACGGCCAGACAGGAAGCCCGTCGCGCCGCCAGTACAGCCCCAGCGCCCAGCGCGGAAGCGGCTCCCCCGGATACCATTTGCCTTGGCCGTAATGCAGCATTCCACCGGCACCAAAGCGGTCGCGCAGCCGTAGCAACAGGTTTTCGGCGATGATCGGCTTTGTCGGCCCCGACGCGTCGATATTCCATTCAGCCGCTTCGAAATCATCGACCGAAACGAACGTCGGTTCGCCGCCCATCGTCAGGCGCACGTCCTGTTGTTGCAGGTCCGCCTCGACCTGCTCGCCGACCCCGTCGAGCGCCTCCCAGTCACCGTCCTCGAACGGTCGGGTGATGCGGATCGGTTCAACCAGCCGCGTTACCGTCATCGAAAAATCGAAGTGATCAGCGGGCCTGCTGGCGCCGCCGGTGATGGCGGCGGCGGAGCGATAGTGCGGCGATGCAGCGAGCGGGATATGCCCCTCCCCGCACAACAACCCCGATGTGGCATCAAGACCGATCCAGCCGGCGCCGGGAATATAGACTTCGGCCCAAGCATGAAGATCGGTAAAATCGGTTTGCGCGCCCACGGCACCCTCGATCGGGTCGATATCGTGCTTAAGCTGGATAAGATAACCTGAAACAAACCGCGCCGCGAGGCCCATGCGGCGCAGAAGCTGCACCAGCAGCCAGCCGCTGTCGCGGCATGACCCCAGCTTGCGCGCCAGCGTCTCGTCGGGCGTTTGCACCCCGGCTTCCATGCGCACGGTATATTCGACCAGCATTGCAATCTGTGCATTGACCCCGACGATAAAGTCCACGGTCGGTTCGCCATGCGGCTGCACGCGCTGAAAAAGTGCCTCCAGGCCTGGCCCATCATCATCGACCGCCAGGTACGGCGAAAGGTCCTGCGCCAGTTGCTCGGGATAGGCGAACGGCAACGTTGCTGCATAAGGCTCGACGAAAAAGTCGAATGGGTTGATCACAACCATCTCGGCAGTCAAATCGACCGAGATACTGAACTCGGTCGTCGGCTCCGGAAAAACAATGCGCGTCAGCCAGTTGCCGTGCGGGTCCTGCTGCCAGTTGATGAAATGCGCCGCCGGAGTCACCTTCATCGAATAACTGGGGATCCGCGTCCGCGTGTGCGGTGCCGGCCGCAGGCGGATAACGTGTGGCCCCAGCGTAACCGGCTGGTCATAGCGATAGGCGGTAACATGGTTGAGGGCGGCAATGACTGACAGAGTAATCTCCAGGCGCTGACGCGGATTCGGATTGCACCTTAGCGCAGTGTCATCAAACTTCTACAACCTCGTCGGCTATCACGGTGAAACCGTTCAACCATACCGGCCCGAAGGTCGTGGTCAGTGCGGTATCGGTGGCGTCACGCCCGCGCGCGATCAGGATGCGGCCGATGCGCGGATGGTTGTGGCGCGCATCGAACACGTGCCAGGCGCCGCCCAGATAGACATCGAACCAAGCGTGAAAATCCATCGGGGTCTTGGTCGGCCGGATACCGATATCCCCCAGATAACCGGTGCAATAGCGCGCCGGAATATTCATGCAGCGGCACAGCGCAATCGCCAAATGCGCGAAGTCACGGCATACACCGACCTGCTGGACATGGCCTTCGTAAGCCGACCGCGTCGCGTCGGCAAATTCATAGCCGTATTTCATATGCTTGTGAGAATATTCGACAATCGCCTGCACGCGGCCCCAGCCCGGTTCAAAATGCCCGAACAGATCCCAGGCCAGCGCGGACATGCGATCTGTGTCGCAATAGCGACTGCCGAGCAGGTAGACGAGGATTTCATCTGGCACGTCAGCCACATCATGCTGGATGGCGTCAGGAGACTGCGGGTCGGCTTCGCCGGTGTCCCAGACCAACAGATTACAGCTGAGCGTGGTGTCACCCGGCGGCAGTGTCATCCGGGTACAGATATTGCCGAAGCTGTCGATATAATCATGCATCGGCAAATCGGGCGAGGTGATGACGATCTGCGGCGTGCGCAAATCAGCATGGCGCGACGGATGAACCTTGAGCATCGCTGTCATCGCCGTAGGCACATTGACCCCCAACCTGATCTCGTACCCAACCCGTATCAGCATCAATGCCCCCGTTATCCGCGCAACTATTCTAACGCAGGGGCTGTGGATCGGCTGCATTGCAATACTGCGATGCAGCCGTTTCAACCCGCAGCCGCAACAAACGCTTTTTGCAAGCATTCGGCAATCACGGCCACACCGTGAGGATTAACCAGCATGTCCTGTCGGATTTCGAGTTCGACATAGGGTCGTGCCATGGCAAATGCGTGCCGCGGCACGGTATAATCGTTTGAATCCATGCGGTAAGGCGCGTTGTCACCCACGATCATTCCGGCATTGCGCATCAGCCAGTCGCGCAGGCGCAGAGCAAAGCCGTCATTATGACCGGCATGGAGCACTCCGATCTGCCATGGCCGCGTCACCCCGGCGAGCGCCGGTGTGAAGCTGTGCAGCGACACCAACATCGTCGACAGGGGCCGATCCGCCAACGCGGCGGCAATCACTGCATGGTAGGGCGCATGAATTTCTTCGATGCGTTGCTCTCGTGCAGCTTGATCGAGAGTGGCATTCCCGGGCACCGCCGTGGCGTCGCTGATCGCTGGCATAGCATCGGGCGATGCCGGGTCGCGGTTGCAATCGATGACCAGCCGCGAATAATGCTGGCGAATGAAGGTCGCATCGAGGCGTGCAGCCAAAGCGCGACCGAGTGCATCGACGCCGATGTCCCAAGCGATATGGCGTTGCAGATCAGCGTCGGCGACCCCAAGCGAGCCGAGCGCAAGCGGGATGGCGTTGCCGCTGTGATCCCCAATCAACAGAAACGGCGAACAGCCATGCGGATTGATGATGTCGACCATCGAAGGGTCATCGGCACACAGCAGCGGGTTGATTGGATTGGACACACAGGTTGGCTTTCTGGATGGTCGGCGCTGTCTAAATCACACTGCTGCCGCCTGCTATGCCGCAAGCGTGGGCGCTTCTAAAGCGAAAGCCCGCCGTCAACGATCAGGGTCTGGCCGTTGACATAGGCCGCCAGCGGCGACGCGAGGAATATGGCGGCGCCGGCCATGTCGCCCGGGGTTCCCATGCGCCGTGCCGGAATGCCTGCGAGCGCGCTTTCAAGGCGCGTGGGATTTTCGGTGGTGACCTTGGTCAGCTTGGTATCGACCAGTCCCGGCGCAAGGCCGTTGACGCGGATGCCGTCGGGCGCCCAGGCCTGCCCGAGAGTGTGCGTGAGATGCACAGCGCCTGCCTTCGACGCCGCATAGGCCGGGTTGCCCTTGTTCGCCTGGTAACCTGAAATCGAGCTGACGATGATGATGCTGCCGCGCGATGCAGCCAGCTGGGGCTGAAACTTGCGGCAGCAGTGCATCAGGCTAGACAGGTTGATCGCAATGACCTTGTCCCAGCCTGCGCGTTCAAACTCGCCGCGGCGGTAAACCACCGTGCCTTGCGATAGGATCAGCACGTCGAGGCTGTTGAACGGCAAGGGCGCCGCAGCGATCGCATCGGGGTCGCCGACATCGACGCGGTCATAGCTCAACCCACCGAGATCGGAGCCTTTGATCCCCGTATAACCGGCGGCAGTGGCGCGGGTGCCCCAGACATGCACCTTTGCCCCGCGCTCGGCAAAACCATGGGCGATTCCGTTGCCGATGCCGCTGGAACCGCCAACCACCAGGACGCTTTTGCCGGTAAAGTCGGTGTCGTCGATCATTGAATCCCTGTCAAATCATCCGCAGTGCACGTTCGACTGGCGAGAACGGCGCCAGTTCCTGCGCCATATACCCAACCGGGAAGCTGCCCTGATCGAAGCCGCTTGCCAAGACTCGCGGCTGTTCACCACGGTTCGGATGTACGAAAGGCACCAGCAATATGCATCGCGCGGAACTGCTAGGCCAGCGCCGGTAGGCAACGGTCAGCGCGGGCTTGCAATTGACCTTGCCCCTTCCATCGCTCACGATGATTTGGGTACGGCGGCGGGGAAATAAACATGGCAGCACGGATCATTGGCGTGGTGATGCTGCTTTACACGGCGGCCGTGGCCATCGTGCCGGTGAAGGCGGCACCGGTCGCATCGCCAGCGACGGCGATGCCGGCAAACTATGCTGAACTGACCCAGCTATTCGCGGATTGGCGGACATTCATAACGCCGAAGACCGTCACCGGGCTCGACTATCGTCCAGCCGCAATGGCGCGAATGCACGCCGCTTTTCCAGCCTTCCAGGCCCGGTTGAATGCCATCGATCGCAGCGGCTGGCCGATGGTGGCGCAGCATGACTGGCAGATTGTTCAGACCGAAATGAACGGCCTCGATTTCGATTTCCGCGTGCTGATGCCTTGGGCGCGTGATCCGAACTTCTATGCCAGCGTGTTTGCCGACTGGAGCGACGTACCGGCGCATGAGGGGCCTTTTTCCCACCCCAACATCAATCTCTACGCGTTTAAATACCCTCTGAATGCCGCTGACGACAAGGCGCTGACGGCAGCGCTGGCGCCGGTCCCCGCCAAGCTGGCGGCCGCGAAGACCAATCTGGCCGGCAGCAACGCCAAGGACCTTTGGACTTATGGCGATCGCGTGTTCCGCGAGCAGGCCGAAACCCTTGGCAAACTCGGCGATGGCACGCTGGTGATGAATACGCTCGACGGCCGAATTCCGGCAGTCATGACCACCGCCAGCCCGGCGCTGAAAAACGCCATCGCCGCTGCCAAGACCGCCAGCGAGGACTTCGCTGGCTTTGTCGCGGCCGAAGCGCCGAAGAAAACCGGCGCGGTCGGTCTCGGCAAGGAAAATTACAATTGGTACGTCAAGAATGTCGAACTGCTGCCCTGGGATTGGGACGCGCAGGTCGCGCTGCTGCGGCGGGAACTCGACCGCTCGCTTTCAGCGATGCGACTGGAGGAGGTCCGTAACCGCGACTTGACACCAGTAGCGCCATCGACCGACCCAGTCGCATTTGAAAAACTGGTCGCGGCACGTCAGGTCAAGTTCAGCCAGTTCCTTGCCGATACCGGCCTTATCCCCGACGCACCTTGGTCACGCCGGGCCATCGCCAACCAGGCAATGGACTATACGCCGCTGGAAAAGCGCAATTTCTTCAGCCATGTCACCGCGCAGGATCCGCTGCCGCTGATGTCGCACTTCACCCATTGGATTGATCTGGCGCGGATGCGTGAAGCACCGCATGCCAGCCCGATCCGCAGGGTACCGCCGCTGTTCACCATCTATTCGAACCGCTCCGAAGGCTTTGCCACGGCTTATGAGGAAATCCTGATGCAGGCCGGCCTGTATGATGAAATCCCGCACGGCCGCGAACTGGTTTGGGCGATGCTGGCCAACCGCGCCGCGCGCGGACTGGCGTCGCTTTATGTTCAGGCCAACATGATGGATCTGGCGCAGGCCGGCAAATTTCATGCTGAATGGACGCCGCGCGGATGGTCGGATGCCAACAGCCCGCTGGTCGGCTTCGAGCAACTGCTTTACGCGCGCCAGCCCGGCTATGGCCCCAGCTATGTCACCGGCAAGATGCAGTTCGACAATTTGCTTGCCGAGGTTTCGCACGCCGACGAACTCGCCAAGCGCCCGTTCATCATGCGCGATGTGATGGCGAAAGTCATGGATGCCGGCATCATCCCGGTGGCATTGATCAAGGACGAAGTGCTGGCTGATCCAACGCCCTGATTGCCTGTGGAAAGGGCGGGCAACCCCGATGGATTGCCCGCCCGATCGTGTCTGAGCCGGATGCGCCTACATCTTGTAGGTCAGGCGCAGGTAACCGAACTGCCCCGGCAAATCATAGGTTGTCGGGTCGAAGTTGGGGCCAGTGCAGCTGAAACAAGCCGGCGGATTCTGGTTGAAGACATTGTTTACGCCGGCGGTGAAGGCCATGCGGCGGTCGAGAAAGGCCGGCGTGTAGACTAGCTGGACATCGCCGTAGAAGGTGCCCTTCAACTTCTTGCCATCGGCTTCGTACACCGTGTCGATGTAGCGGCCAGTGAAGGATGCACCGAAGTCACCGATCTGCCAGTCGAGGATGCCGGTGCCCTTGAACTTGGGATAAGACTGGTCAGGGAAACCGCGCGTCAGGCCGCGGTAATTCGTGGTGGTGAAGCCGACCTGTGCCGGCGTGCTTTCGGTGTATTTCAGCAACAAATTGCCGTTGAGCGACAAGCCGAAGACGCCGACCGAGGATTGCTGGCTGCGATAATTCAGCATCATATCGACGCCGCGCGTGCGGATTTCCCCGATATTCTGCAACAGCCCGTTGACGCGGATGATGCCACCATTGGCCGAACGGCTGATCGCCGCGCAACTTGCTGCTTCCCCGGCGTTGGCACAGCGAGCCAGCGTGATCGCCGCATCTACGGGCGCGATCGCCCCATCGACCTTGATGTCATAATAATTGGCTTCAAGGCTGAAGACGCTGGCAAAGCTTTCACGCGCCCAGACTGGGCTGTAAACGCCGCCGAACAGCAGCGTCTTCGATTTTTCCGGCTTCAGGCCGATGTTGCCGCCGGTGGTGACCGATACCTGGCCGCCATTGGGCTCCTGGAAGCTGCCATTGGCCGGGACGCCATTGGCGATGCAATTGGCCCGGACCGTTGCCGATGTCTGCCACGGCGACCCCGCGACGTTGGTGCATGGATCGTTGATCGGGGCATCGCTGCGCGAGGCGGCGCCGAACAATTCGCCGATGCTGGGCGCGCGGAAGCCAGTGGCAT
>JAYUUE010000304.1:0-3148 GCA_043754785.1 Polymorphobacter sp.
TGTTCTTCTCCGAAGCGTCGCTCGGTGACCGGGTGCAACAGGCGCTCGACACATTGGACGCCAAGGGCCTGATCTACGAAGGCGTCCTTGAAGCGCCGAAGGGCGAAGGCGCTGATGATTGGGAACCGCGCCCGCAAACTCTGTTCCGTGCCAGCCAGTTCGGCGACGACACCGATCGCGCCCTGAAGAAATCCGATGGCAGCTGGACCTATTTCGCCGGTGACGTCGCATATCATTATGACAAGCTGCAACGCGGTTATTCCGCGCTCGTCGACATGTTCGGCGCGGATCATGGCGGCTATGTGAAGCGCATGACGGCTGCCGTCCGGGCGCTGAGCGACGACCAGGTGCCGCTCGACATCAAGATCGTCCAGATGGTCAAGCTGCTCCGCGCCGGTGAACCCGTGAAGATGTCGAAGCGTTCTGGCAATTTCGTCACGCTGGCGGATGTTGTGGACGAAGTCGGCAAGGACGTCGTGCGCTTCATCATGCTCACCAAGCGCAGCGACTCGCAGCTTGATTTCGATTTCGCCAAGGTTGTCGAGCAATCGCGCGATAACCCGGTATTCTATGTCCAATACGCCCATGCCCGCATCGCGTCGCTGGGCCGCAAAGCGATCGAAGCCGGCATCGCCTTGCCGGCACCCGACTTGTCGCTGCTCGATGATGCCGACCTTGCACTGGTCAAAACCGCCGCGCTATGGCCGCGCATCGTCCAGCAGGCGGCCGAAGCTCGCGAGCCGCATCGCATCGCCTTTTATCTCGCCGATCTCGCCGCCGCGTTTCACAGCGCCTGGAACATGGGCAATGACGACGCCGCGCGTCGTTTCGTGCGCGCCGATGCCCCTGCCCTCACCGCCGCGCGCCTGTATCTCGCCGGTGCCATCGGCCAGGTCATTCGCAACGGCCTCGCCGTGATGGGCGTTGATGCGGCGGACGAGTTGCACTGATGGCCGGCCGCGACACCGACGATGACGCACCCTGGCTCGCCGAGGCGGCGCCCGCCCCGCGCACCACCGTGTCGAAGCGGTCGCTGTTCTGGACCTTGTTCGTCGTCCTGGCGCTTGCCACCGTCGCCGCTGTCGGGCTGATCATGCTGATGGCCAAGAAGGACGGCGGCTCGACGCAAGGCTACATGACCGCCGAACAGGCGCCGCTCATCGCCGCCGACCCCGGCCCTTACAAGATCGCCCCGACCGACCCAGCCGGCATGGCGATCGATGGCATCGATGGCACCATGTACACGGCAGGGGAGGGCATCGACGCCGGCAGCGCCATCGACCAGTCGCTGCGCCCCGAGGCGCCGCTGCCGCGCCCGGGCACCGCGCCGGCCGGGCCACCGCGTGAACTGGTGCCCGAAGACGCGGCCGCAACAATTCCGCCAGCGACCGCCCCGCCGAAATCGGTCGTATCGCCAGGCGTGCCGCACCCGGCCGCCGTCGCCGCCCCGGCGCCGGCGTTGACGACCCCGGCAGCGGCGCCGCTGGCCCCAAAGCTTGCCGCTCCCCCAAAGGTTACCATGCCAAAGCCAGTGATCGCGGCGGCGAGACCGGCCGTGCCAGCCGTGACTGCCGTGACCGTGCCGCAGCCCGTCGTCGTCCCCGCCAAGCTTGTTGCGGCCCCTGCCAAGCCCGGCACCGTGCAGCTCGGCGCCTTTGCCAGTGAGGGCAAGGCCAATGCCGTCTGGGCGACCCTCGCCGCCAAGCACGGCCTGTCGGACAAACGCATCACCACCGTCCAAAGCGGCGACCAGATGCTGTATCGCCTGCGCGCCAGCAGCGCCGACCCTGCCGCCACCTGTGCCCGCCTGAAGGCCGCCGGCGACGCCTGCGCCGCCGTGGAGTAAGCCCCCCGTGCAACCGACCTTCCTCGGCCTTGAAGGCCTGACGCTGACCGACCGGGAGCGCAGCCTGTTCGGCGACGCCAACCCCGCAGGCTATATTTTGTTCAAGCGCAACATCGACACGCCGGAGCAGGTCCGCGCCCTTACCGACAGCTTGCGCCATCTCGCCGGCCGCGCCCTGCCCATCCTCATCGACCAGGAGGGCGGGCGTGTCGCCCGGCTCCGCCCGCCGCATTGGCCCGAATATCCCGCCGGCGAACGCTTCGACCAACTGTATGAAAAGGCCCCGGTCACTGCGATGCAAGCCGCCCGACTCAACGCGCTGGCGCTGGCGGCGATGCTCCGCGCCCTGGGCATCACCGTCGATTGCCTGCCGCTGCTCGACGTACGCGACCCGCAAGGCCATGACATAATCGGCGATCGCTCCTACGGCGACTACCCGATGAAGGTCGCAGCACTCGGCCGCATGACGCTTGATGGCTTGGCGCAGGGCGGCGTTTGCGGCGTCGTCAAACACATCCCCGGGCATGGCCGCGCCGCCGCCGACAGCCACCTCGAACTCCCCATAGTGACCGCCAGTCGCGCCGAACTCGAACGCGACTTCCAGCCGTTCCGCACCCTCAACTGGGCACCGATGGCGATGACGGCCCATGTCACCTACACAGCACTCGATCCCCACCGCTGTGCCACGCTCTCACCCATCGTCATCGACCTCATTCGCACCGATATCGGCTTCCAGAATCTCCTCATGTCCGACGATCTCGGCATGCGGGCGCTTGGCCACCCATCTGCCGGCGGCTATCCGGCGGGAAGCAACGCGCTGGAAGACTTTGGTGCGCGCGCCATCGCCAGTATCAATGCGGGCTGCGACATCGCCCTTCACTGCTCGGGCGACTTCGCCGAAATGCGCGCCATCTGCGAGGCGGTGCCTGAAATCACCGACGCCGCTGCCGCCCGCCTTACCGCCGCCATGGCCAGCACCGGCCCCGGCGACGCCACGCCCGCCGCCCAATGGGCCAACGCCCGTGACCAACTGCTATCGCTGGCTTGAAAAACCTCTCCCGCTTGCGGGAGAGGTCGAGAGTCGCACGTCTTCGTGCGGCCCGCGTGAGGGTGTTTGTTGCATTCTTGGGGAACACCCTCACCCGGCGCCCCTGCGACGGAGGTCGCCTTCGCTTCGCCGCGCGTCTCGCCTCTCCCGCAAGCGGGAAAGGTAAGTGACACCCGACCCCTTCGACGCGCCGCACCGCGCCGGCCCCGCTACCCTCGTCCTGCAACTCGGCGCCTGGGAGGGCCCGCTGGACC
>JAYUUE010000305.1:0-3147 GCA_043754785.1 Polymorphobacter sp.
GCCGTCATGGCGATCTTCTCGCTCGTCGCCGCGGCCTGCGTAACCGGCGCCGTCATTGCTATGCTC
This sequence comes from Polymorphobacter sp., assembly GCA_043754785.1. Lineage (GTDB taxonomy): Bacteria > Pseudomonadota > Alphaproteobacteria > Sphingomonadales > Sphingomonadaceae > Sandarakinorhabdus. The sequence continues at coordinate 67 of JAYUUE010000305.1, forward strand.
TGTTTGCGAGTGTTGCCACCAAAGATGTAGCCGGCGAGCAGTCGGAAGCCCTTCCCTGCCGCATCCTTGCGATCACCCGTAACCGTCACTTCCGCCGCGATCAGGGCCGGATAGTCGCGCACCTCGAACTCGCCTTGAGCAGACTTGACGGTAAATGGCGGCTCTTCGGTAGCCATGGCGGGTGTTCCCAGCAGGTTGAGCCCCAGCAGCAGGGCAAGGAGCAATGGCTTCATGGTTTCTGTCTGTCCGGTGATCCGGATAGCACGACGGCAGTCGGGCAAGCCCAAGACTACCACACCAAGGCAGCATCTGTGCGGTTGTTGCAAACCATGATGTCGAAGCGTCTCGTCAGCATCGTTCCGTATCAGGTTGAAGATGGCGTTTTCCAAGAATCCTGGTTGAGTGGCAGCCGCCGCTCATCGTCGATGACCACGACCTTGTGCGGCGGCAACGCCGCCCGTTTCCAGAACACCAGATTAGCGTCACGCGCTATCGCGCGCGCTGCAAAGCTGGGCACGATAATGCCAGCGCATCCCTCGGCGATAAGGCGGTTGGCCAGAAGCCATGTCGGCACCGGCTTTCCGGTGGTTGCCAAATCCTCCCAGGCGCAGCCGAGTTCGGCAAGCGATGTGCCGGCGGCCATGCGGCCGGCATCGGTCGTCAGGTCGAGGACGCCCACGCAATCGACGTCATAGGCACACAGAGTCATCGGCTGCGCCTTGAAGGCGAACCCCTGCTGCGCCTCGAGCCAGGCCGTCTCGGGCGACATCGATGTATAGAGCGCTGCCACCCCCATGCGATTGAACCGGCCGCCGCGAGCACGAGCCCCCTCCCCCGACACGGGGTCGAACGCCCACATCGGATGACGGGCGCGATAGACAGGCCGCGTGACCCGCCCAAGCGGCAGGGTCACGCGTAGCCGCCCACCGCAATCCGGCTGAGATAGCCGCGGACGTCATTGGCCCGGCCGGCACGCACCAGGTCTTCGGCCGTCATGTCGCCGAACGACGGCAGCGGCTGCGACCGGTACCAGGCATAGGCGCCAAGAACGCTGCCTGCCCAGGGTAGCACCCGGTTGATGATCTCCGACATTTCGCGCAACCGCGCCTGCACCGAAACGCTGGTGACGCGATCGCGCTTCGAGACGGCGTCGCGGGAGAAGCCCAAGGTCGCGGCAAGCTCGGACCGCGTGATATGGAGCTGGTCGGACAGCGCGCCGGGCTCGATGGTTTCCCCATCGACGACACCGCTCAAAAACGCCGTGCTAGCCATATCGCCTCACTTATTGCCTCATTTCTAGTACAATATACGAGGCATCTTGAAGGAGAGCAAGGGTTGCAGGTTTCAACATGCTGGTCGTAACGCCAAGACTGCGTTCGGTAGCTAGGATTCGGTCCGCGCCGAAAGGGCACCACGTTGCTGGGGTCGAGGAACGTTGCCATGCCCTCATCTGCCACAACCTGTTCGAACGCAGCCAGGGCCAAATCGTCGGTTTCGAACCGATCGTCCCAGACAATCGAAGTGCCGCGATCATTGACCACTTCGAGCGACCATTCCGGTTCGCTCTCGAGGCGATAGATTTTCAGAGAGGTCGAGACGCCGTCGCTGATTATAGGGCGAGAGAGGCCCGAAGTGACAATATTGGGCTCACGCTCTTCCATCTTGGCCTCCACCTGAAGGCATCTTCAGCCAACGGCGCTGGCCGCCGCAAATTTGTCGGTCAATCGATCAGCTTGAGCCATGGCAGCGCAGCGTAAAGCGTCCCGTCGCCCCTCGATCGCTTCTGTCCCGGCACCTCGACTGTAAAAGCGCTCTGAAAAACGACCCCATCATAAAGTCTCACAACTTGCTATATTAATTGGATAATAGACTGTTTTGAAGGGGTCACGTTTCGCGCGAAGAATGACCCCAGCCAAGTGATTCTTTAACGATCAGAAACAATTGCTTACGCTATTCTTGAAGGGGGGCGTCGTTGGACGCGTTTTCACAGATAGTCTCTCAAATCAACACCTAGTGGGTGTGGGTGAAAAGCGGATAGGCACGGATCAATCAAGCAAGCAAGAGCACGGGGAAAGCCCATGCCGACGCCAGACGAGTTCGACCAGCGAAGCTGTTCGCCTCGCTGGCCGAGCTTGCGCCTGTCGGCGCGTAGCGTTGCCGCTACGCGCTCGCGGCGCTGCGCTCAGAACTTCGTCCTTACCGTCACCCCGAACGTCCGCGGTTCAGCCGGGAAGGTAACGAACACCTGCGACGACGATGCCGACAGCCCGCGCTGCACAGCGCGCAACGTGCCACTGCCCTGCAGCGGCGCATCGGCAGCAACCTGCTGGTAGACTTCGTTGAACAGGTTCTGCGCCCAGAGTTCGATGCCCCAGATGCGGTTCTTGCCATAAAGCCCGACGCGCGCATTGGCGACAACAAAGCCGGCCTGGATCTTTTCAAAATCGAGATCCGAACCGGTGTTCAGCGCCGAACTATAGCGCATGTCGAAATACAGCAGCGCCGACAACGTCTCGTTGATCTTCGGCGTCCACGCCGCGCTGCTGGTCACCACATATTTCGACGAGTTGGACAGCAACTGACCTGGCAATTGAAACAGGGTCGGGGCCAGCGAAGCGCCGTTCAGGCCCGCCAGCTGGCTGGCATACCGCGTGTCGGTATAGGTGATGCCCGACGTAAACGTGAAATTGTCGCTTGGGAAGAAAAACGCTTCCAGCTCGACTCCTTTGGCGATCAGGCCGGGCTTTTTCTTCGCCGTGCACGCCGAATTGCCGGCGATTAGATCGCGGTCCAGCCCGCCCAGATTGGCACTGCACCCCTCGATATTGGCAACTTCGAAGTTGATGCCATTGAAGGTGTTGAGCTGGAAATCGTCGAACTTCTGATAGAATAGCGCCGCGTTCAACTTGAATTCGCGCAAGTCGAGCTTGCCGCCGATTTCAAACGCGTTGACGATTTCCTGAGCGAATTGCAGATTGGTCGGCGACGGTGCAAGGCCGTTGAGCGCCGACGTGTCGAGGTTGAACCCACCCGCCTTGTAGCCGCGCGAATAGCTGCCATAGACCAGCAATTCGTCGACGG
>JAYUUE010000306.1:0-3147 GCA_043754785.1 Polymorphobacter sp.
TGCACCGTCGCGAACAACCGTTGGCCGCCCAGCACGCCGCGCGGCAGCGCCGGCTTGCCATTGACGACCCCTAGTCGCGCGTCCACCAGGATGTCGCGCACCTCGCGCTTGCGGCGGAACGACAGGTCACTGCGGCGGTGGCGATCATTGAACACGGTGACCCAGTCGATGCCGCCGGCGATGGCCTTAATCTGGTCGGAGTCGTTGCCGATGGCGTACATGCTGCCGACAACCGCCCCCATGCTGGTCCCCGAGATCACGTCGATGGGGATGTGACGGCGTTCCAGTTCCTCGATGACGCCGATATGGGCAAAGCCCTTGGCGCCGCCGCCGCTCAGCACCAACCCTATGCGCGGGCGGCCGATGGTGTTGAAGACGGAAGGCGCTGGCTGAGCGATCGATGTCGGCGCTGGGGCGGCGGCATTCTGGGCGGCCGCCGGTATCGCCACAAGGCCCGCCAGCGCGAGCAATGCCAAGACTTTGCTGGCTCTGGCCGCGAATAGCGATCGATGCTGTGCCAAAAATGCCCCCCGATAAAGTCTCGCCTACTGTGGTAAGCCCAAGTGCATGACGCTGCTAGCGCATTTGCTTGCGCGTCTATTGGGCCTGCACCAGCACTGCTGTGGCGCGGGCGTGCCAGGCGGCGAGGTGCGTGAGGGTTTCGGGCAAGCCAATGCCGATAAAGCCGCCGAAATCGATGAGGGACAACAAAGTGATGTCGGCCATCGTCATCCGGTCTCCGGCCAACCATTGGCGCGCCGCCAATTGCCCATCAAGCCACACCATCGCTTCGCCCGCGCGGGATTTCGCTTGTTCGGCCATGGCGGGAATCTGCGTGACCAAGGCGGCGGTCCGCGGGTGGCCATGCTGCCAGAAAAGGCTGAGCGGTGTGCCGAACGCTGTTTCGACGCGCCTGATCCACATGTCGGTTTCGGCGCGTTCCAGCGCCGTGGTGCCGAACAGCGGTGGATCGGGGTATAGTTCGTCAAGATAGCGACAGATGCTGACGGTTTCGGCGATGACATATCCGTCGTCAAGCTCGAGAAATGGCACTTGTCCGCGCGGGTTGCGCATCAGTGTTTCGACACTTTTGTGCTCGCGCTTCATCAACGAAAGATTGGTTTCCGCAATGTTCAGGCCTTTGACGCCCAGGAACATCCGCACTCGGCGGGGATTGGGGGCAGGGTCCGGCGCAGTCCACATCATCATTTCGGCATTCCCCCTCAATTTTGTTTCTGTTCCATAATGTACGCCTCGATCCTGTTATCGCAAACAGCCGCTGCCGTGTCATGCCGTCTGCGCAACTGAGGCCGGAGCATGCAAAACGCGTTTACCCGCCATCTCACGCAATCATTGCCCGTTCTGGGGCTTTTATTGTTGGCGGCGTACAGTCGCGATGCGTCGAACCCCGAGCCGGCGCGCGTGCGGTCGATCACCGACAGACGGCCGGGGGATTTCGTGCTGTCGGTGACGACCGACGAGGTGAAGAACGGCGTCATCGATCCGGCGGGGCAGGGGCTTTACATGCCGGTCGATGCGGTGGGCCGGGCCTCGCTGCACTATGCGCCGCAGGCAAGTCGGCCTCGCTGCCTCCTGGCACGGTCGGGAGCAGGTTAGCCGCGATAGGCGCGGTTGAGTTTGCGCATCCCGCCGATCCAGCGGTCGTAGTCGGCGGTCTTCTTGCGCATGTAGTCGAGCACCTCGGCGTGCGGCAAAATCAGGAACGTCTCGGCGGCCAGCGCCTTCACACAGCATTCGGCGAGCACCTCGGGCTCCATCATACCATTGATGCTGGCGACGCCATCGGGGTTGCCAGCCGTCATCGCGGTGCGCACCGCCTGCGGGCACAGCACGGAAACCTTGATGCCATCATCGCCGTGGGTCAGCGCCAGCCATTCCGCAAGGCCGACTGCCGCGTGTTTGGTGACGGCATAGGGGGCGGAGCCGATTTGCGACAACAGCCCGGCGGCCGACGCGGTGTTCATCAGATAGCCGCCACCGCGGGCGATCATGCGCGGAACCAGGTGCCGCGCCGCCCAGACATGCGCCATAACGTTGATGTCCCATATACGCTGCCAGCCGTCGTTGCTCGCCTCCGCTCCGCCGCCGATGCCGATGCCGGCGTTGCTGCAGAACAGGTCGATGGCACCATGCTCGGCTTCGACCGTTTCGATCAGCTGCCGGATATCCGCTTCCTGCGACACGTCAGTGCGGAACGACACGCCGTGCACGGCCGCCGCCGTTGCCGCCGCGCCGTCGCCATCGATGTCGGCGCAGACAATCAGCCGCGCGCCTTCGGCATGAAAGCGCCGCGCCAGCGCCGCACCAATGCCGCTGGCGGCGCCGGTGATGACGATGATCTTGTCCTGAAGCTGCATGACCTGTCTCCCTGTTTGCGTGACCATGCGGCGGCACGCGATTGGCGTCCAGTGCCGCAACCCTAGCCAATTGCCGGGTGGATTTGGCGGTATGAATGGCGCAGCGTGACGGCAATTCGCAAAGGGAAACCGCAGATGCTCCACGTCCTCCCCGTCACCAGCCCGGAAACCGAAGCGGCGCTCAACCAGCTCGCGATGTCGCCCGACGCACAGCCGCTGCTCGATGCCGTCAAGCGGCACATCGCCGAGAATGTGAACCCCATGGCCGAAGAGTTTCACCGGCTCGGCGAGGGCCGCGCCGACCGCTGGAGTTGGGCGCCCGGGCAGCTCGAACTGCTCGAAATCGCCAAGAACAAGGCAAAGGCCTCCGGGCTGTGGAACTTTTTCCTGCCCGATTCAGAGATCGGCAAGGGGCTGAGCAATCTTGACTATGCCTATATCGCCGTTGAACTCGGCAAGCAGCCGCTGGCCTCTGAAACGCTCAACTGTGCGGCGCCGGATACCGGCAATATGGAAGTGCTGGAGCGGGTCGGCACCGAGGCGCAGAAGCAACGCTGGCTGAAACCGCTGCTCAATGGCGAAATCCGATCCTGTTATGCGATGACAGAACCGGGCGTCGCCTCGTCGGATGCCAAGAACATCGCCACCAGCGCCGTGCTTGAAAAGGGCGAATGGGTGATCAACGGCGAGAAATATTATATCTCCGGCGCCGGCGACCCGCGCTGCAAGATCATGATCTGCATGGTGCGCACCAACCCCGATGGTCCGG
>JAYUUE010000307.1:0-9400 GCA_043754785.1 Polymorphobacter sp.
GTGCGCGCCGTCATGGGTGACAAGGTGTTCAAAACTGAAATCCCGCGCAATGTCCGGCTATCGGAGGCACCCAGCCACGGCCTTCCGGCGTTGCTTTACGACAGTCGCTGCGCTGGATCGGAAGCTTATGTCGCGCTCGCGCGCGAGTTTTTGGGCCGCGTTCACCCGCCGCCGGTAGCCAAGGTCGCTTGATAAATGGCTGAAAAGAAACGTGTGTCCGGCCTTGGCCGCGGCCTTTCGGCATTGCTGGAGGAGGCCGCAACACCGATCGACGCCAATGCGCCGGGTGTCGCGCGCCTCGCCATTGCCGATATCGCGCCCAACCCCGGGCAGCCGCGCCGGCATTTCGACACCGCGGCCATGGACGATCTGGTTGCATCCGTGCGCGCCCATGGTGTGTTGCAGCCGATTCTGGTGCGTCCGGTGTCTAACGGACGCTACGAAATAATCGCCGGTGAACGACGGTGGCGCGCCGCACAGGCGGTCGGTTTGCACGAGATGCCAGCGGTGGTACGGGCGCTCGACGACCGTGCGGCGTTCGAAATTGCGCTGATCGAGAACATCCAGCGCAGCGACCTCAACGCCATCGAAGAAGCCCGCGGCTACAAACGACTGATCGAGGACTTTGGTCACACGCAGCAGGTCCTTGGCAACATCGTCGGCAAATCGCGCAGCCATGTGACCAATTTGCTGCGATTGCTCGATCTGCCCGAAGCCATTCAAACCATGGTCGAAAGCGGCCAACTGGCAATGGGGCACGCGCGGGCGTTGATCGGCGCCGCCGATCCGGTGGCGCTGGCGATAAAAGTCGTCGACGAAGGCCTGTCGGTACGCACGATCGAGGCGCTGGTGGCCGCCAAGCCGCGGTCCAGAACACGCGGTGCGCTGGTTCGGACGGCGCCGAGTGCCGCAAATGATGCCAATGCCGACGCGCTGGAGATACAGCTCGCCGACGCACTGGGAATGCCGGTGGCGCTCAGTATCGCGCCAGGCGCCAGCAGCGGCAGCCTCACTCTTCGCTTCGCCTCGCTCGATCAGCTCGACTGGATCTGCGTCAAACTCGGCCAAAGCTAACGCTCGACCGTATGATCCCATATGGTTAGGTTTGGCGGTCCACCAGCTTCCGAAACCGGCCGATGAAGAAACCATCCATTCCGCCCTCGGCTTCGACCATGCCCGGCAACGTTCGCACCCAGCCATCGACGCTCGGCAGCAACCCCAAGGGCAACTCTCCGCCGTCGAAGGGAACACGCGGCAGCGTCGCCACGACGCGCTCGGCGATGCGTTCGCCCTCGCGCGGGTCGAGCGAGCAGGTCGCATACACCAGCGTGCCGCCGGGCGTCAGCCAATTGGCAGCACGGCGCAGCATCGCCGCCTGCAGCAGCGTCAGCGGTGTCAGATCGCGCGCGCCCTTCAGGTGCAGCACATCGGGATGGCGTCGGAAGATGCCCGTCGCCGAACACGGCGCGTCGAGCAGGATGCGATCAAACACCTGCCCCGGCTCCCAGCGCAGCGCATCACCCGCCACCAGCGTCGCCGACAGCCCGGTGCGCGCCAGATTCTCGCGGACGCGCGCCAGCCGGGCCTCGGAGACATCGACAGCTGTGACGTTGGCGCCGAGCGCCGCCAGCTGCATCGTCTTGCCGCCGGGCGCCGCGCACAGATCAAGCACCCTGTCCCCAGCCTGTGCGCCCAGCAGCCGCACCGGTAGCGACGCCGCCAGGTCCTGCACCCACCACGCGCCTTCAGCGAACCCCGGCCAGTCGGTGAGCGCGCCTTTCCGGCGCACCCGGACATGGCCCGGCAGCAGGGAAATACCGCCCAACGCCTCGGCCCAATGCGCCGTTTGCGCCGCATCGCGCAGAGTCAGGTCGGTGGCAGGCTCCTCGGCGAGCGACCGTGCCGCCGCCTCGGCGACATCGGCGCCCCAATCCATCGCCCAGCGAATCGCGAACAAATCGGGCAAATGCGGTACATCGGGCAACGCCGCTTCCTGCCGCATCAGATTGCCAAGCACACCATGCACCAGCCGACGCGGGCCGCCTTCAACCAATGGCAGCGCTGTGGCGACCGCGGCATGTTGCGGTGTGCCCAGCTTCAACCAGCCGGCCAGCGCAATCCGCAGAACCATGCGCGCGCGTGCGTCATCGGGCAAAGGCTTGGGCGTCGCCGAATCGATCAGCGCGTCGAGATCGGGCAGCCAGCGCAGCACGGTGGAGGCCAGATGCCGCGCCAGCGCGCGGTCATTGGCCATGGTGATACCATCAAGGCTCGACTCAATCGCCAATTCGAGCGGCGTGCCGCGCCCGAGCACGGCCATCAACAGCCGCAGGGCGCCCTTGCGGGCCGGCACGCCCTGGGTCGCTTGGACCGGCTTTTCCTTCTGCTCCCGAAGTTCGAAACTAGCGATCTCCGCCTCCAATGAATGCGCCGATACGCTTGAAATATGTTTCCGGGAACAGCCGGGTCATCCAATCGATGAAACGCGCATCCTTGCCGATTAGAACGCGCGGGCGCTTCGCTGCCATACCGGCGACGATGATCGCGGCGGCCTGTTCCGGGGTAGTCTTCGCCGACTTTTCGAATTCGGCGGCGAAATCGAGGTCGGTACGTTGCCCCGGCATACCGGCGATGCGCTTGCCGTTCCGCGCCACATTGGTCTTCACGCCGCCGGGATGAACACGAATGACGCAGATGTTGGGATCGGTCACACCAAGCTCCAGATGCAGCGCCTCAGTAAGGCCACGCACCGCATATTTCGAAGCATTATAGGCACTTTGTGTCGGATACCCCATCATGCCGAAAACCGACGAGATATTGACCAGCCACGCCTGTTCCGCCTTGCGCAAATGCGGAATCGCCGCGCGGCAGCCCTCGACAACGCCGCCGAAATTCACCGCCATCACCCGGTCGAAATCGCCGCGCGGCGTGTCGGCGAAAGGCGCCATCACCGTCAGCCCGGCATTGTTGATGATGCCATCGAGCCGCCCGAATTCCGCCGCCGCGCCATCGATCCAGCCGATCAGCGCGTCCGTATCGGCAACGTCGAGAACGGTGAAGCTGGCCGGGCGATTGCCGAGCAGCGCCCGGGTCTCGGCAAGCCCAGCGGCATCCTTGTCCGCCAGCGCCAGGACCGCGCCCTTGTCTGCCAAATTGCGCGCCAAGGCTCGCCCGATGCCGCTGCCGGCGCCGGTCAGCGCGATGACCTTGTTGTCGAACGTCGCCGCCATGATGTCGCTGCCTCTTTCGCCGGCCCCGCCATGGGCCTATCACAGCGCCACCTAGCGCAATTGCGCGCGTTTCGGAAACCCGGCCATGCCCCGCCCAACCAAGTCAGATTACCGCCCGCCCAAATCCCCGCCGCTGCCTACACCTGACCCGCTGCCACCTCGTCAAACCGGGCGGGAGCTGGGCGGGCGGGATGGCCTTGACCCGGTACGCTATGGCGATTGGGAAAAGAGCGGGATCGCCGTCGATTTCTGACAAATTGTAACATTACAGGATTTCGTGGATCACATAGCGCGTCGCCGCCGTGTTCGGCCCCGACACACCGATGGCCAGCATGTCGTTGAGCCAAAGATAGCGCGCGTCACCGGTTTCAAACGACGCGACAGTGCGCAACCTATACTCGTTCGCATCGAGCGACTCGCCGCGGTTGAAGCGCGCCATCGCCTCTGGCGCCGCCAGCAATGTGCCCCGATAGGCCAATGATACGCCGGCGCCATCATGGGTGCGCAGCGGCAGGCGGACATCCACGACCATGGCACCATCGGGGCGGTTAAGCACCCAATCGGCACCACCCGGCAGAACGACGCCCGCAAGACGATCGCCGGCAAAACTGCCGCCCGACACCGGGGCGGAGCGCCGGCGGCCATGGGGCGCGGCGCCGGTATCGACCATGCCGCGCCAATCGACAGCGACGGTCAGCGTCGTCAGATGGCGGGATTGCAGCGTTTCCATTGGCGGCCCTGTTGCTCTGGCGTTTTGCGGCACCATGGCCTTTCATGTCGTGACCGCAAGCGGGCCAAAAAGAATAAACGGATATGACGGTCGATATTCCGATGGGCAATAGTCCGATGGGCCGTCCAGGTTTGTCTGTCCAAGAGGTGCTCGCGAACGATCGCGTCGCACTGCTGCCTGAGGCCACCGTTGATCAGATACGCCGCGACATCCAGTTTTTTGCCGGGAAACCCATCGAGATTGCGCCGGGGTCAACCGCCCGCGCCGCGCTGGCAGACCGAGCACGCGAAAAGATCGGGCGGTCGTCCGGCCGCAACATGAGCGGGCTGTCCGACAGTGAAGCGCTCGATATGATCGAATATGTGCTGATCCCCAACCATGGTGCCTGCGGCGGGCAATCGCTGCCGATCTGCCATCTCTTTCGCGCGCACGGCGACAATCCCGAACAATCGATCCTGGACATCATGTTGCTGTTCGCCAAGGCCCCCGATGGCAGCCACCCGCCGGCCGCCGCCATCACCTGGCTCGGGCTGGATGACCCTTGGGCCAACGCCAAGGAACTGGGGTCGACCGCCATGGTCGTCGACGAGACCGACAATTTGCAGCGCATTCCGCGCGGGCTGCGCGCCTCGAAGAAGCCCGGTGTTACGCTGGCGGCCTATCAGGAAAGCCGGCAGCGTCATTATCACGGGACGCTCGATACCTATATATGGCGGCGGACGTCACTCAGCCCGCAGCGGCCGCGCCAGCAGCGCGCTGACGGTCTCCGAGACCGGTGCGCCAGCCAGCAGCGCAGCAACGGCAACAGCAATCGGCATGTCCACCCCGGCGGCTTGTGCTGCCGCAACCAGCACCGGGGCGGTGGCGGCTCCCTCGGCAACGGTGCGCGCGGCGGCGAGCAGCATGGTGGCGCGCTCGCCGCGCCCGATACCGAGACCGAGCGCGAAGTTGCGGCTGTTCGCCGACGAACAGGTGAGGACGAGGTCGCCCAGCCCCGAAAGACCGACCAGTGTTTCGGCCCGCGCGCCGCGTGCCAGGCCAAAGCGCGTCATTTCGGCAAAACCGCGCGCGATGAGCGCAGCCCGGGCGTTGAGGCCAAGGCCGGCGCCCTCCACCACCCCGCAGGCGATGGCGAGGACGTTCTTGACCGCGCCACCGATCTCGGCCCCTGTCACATCGTCACTGAAATAGGGCCGAAATGCCGGACGGGCGAGGCGCTGCACCAGCGCAGCCCCGATGGCGGCATCGGCGCAGGCGAGCGTCACGGCCGTCGGCAAGCCGCGCGCGACTTCGCCGGCAAAGGTCGGCCCGGATAACACCGCGACCGGCGCATCAGTCACATCTGCGACGACTTCGGCCATCAACTTGAGGGTTCGCGCCTCGATGCCTTTGGCGCATAACACCAGACTTGGCCGGCTCGATACCGGGCATTCGGCGAGCACGGCGCGCAAATACTGCGCCGGAGCGACCACCAGCCAGACATCGGCGGCCGAAAGCTCTCCGGTCATTCCGGTGGCGCGAATGCGCGGCGAAAGGCAGACACCCGGCAGGAAATCAGGGTTTTCGCGGGTGTTGTTGATCGCGCTGACCACTTGAGGCTCGCGCGCCCACAGAACCACATCTTCATTGAGCGCCATTACCTGCGCCAGTGCCGTCCCCCACGCGCCGCCGCCGATTACGCCGATCATGCCCGCACCCCTGCCCCGCGCACCGTTTCTGCCCCCGGATCGAGCGGCCAGCGCGGGCGCGCCGTGGCATCCATCGTATCGACCATCCCCAGCGCCAGCCGCTCGGCACCAGCCCAGGCGATCATCGCCGCATTGTCGGTGCACAGCCATGGCGGCGGCGCGACGAATGCCAGGTCTTGCGCCGCCGCCAATGCCGCAAGCGCGTCGCGGATTTGCTGGTTCGACGCCACGCCGCCGGCGACGACAAGTGCCGTTGCTTCGGGAAAGGCCGTCATGGCGCGCGCGGTCCGGTCGATAAGGCAATCGGTGGCTGCCGCCTGAAAGCCGGCGGCAAGGTCGTTCCGGTCCGCCATGGTCTTGGCGGGGAGCGCCGCCCATTGCCGGAGTACCGCCGATTTCAGCCCCGCAAAGGAGAAATGCGGCTCGGCACTGCCCAGCAAGGGGCGCGGCAAGGCAAAGCGCCGGGGGTGGCCGAGCTTGGCGGCGCGCTCAACGGCCGGGCCGCCGGGAAAGCCCAGCCCCAGGATCTTCGCCGTCTTGTCGAACGCCTCGCCGATCGCGTCGTCGATGGTCGTTGCCAGCCGGCGGTACCGGCCGACACCTTCCACGCCGAGCAGCTGGCAGTGCCCGCCGGAAACCAGCAGTAACAAGTAAGGAAACTGCAAGGACGCATCGGCCAATCGCGGTGACAGCGCGTGACCCTCCAGATGATTGACGGCGATCAGCGGCTTGCCCGCCGCCCACGCCAGTGCCTTGCCCGTGACCAGCCCGACCATGACCCCGCCGATCAGTCCGGGCCCGGCGGTGGCCGCCACGGCGTCGACGCCGGCAAGCCCCACCCCCGCCTCGGCCAGCACCTCGGCGACCATCGGTGTCAGCCGCTCGGCATGGGCGCGCGCCGCCAATTCGGGCACCACGCCGCCAAAGGGTCGGTGCGCGTCATCTTGTGAAGCGACACGCTGTGCCACGATGCTGCGGTCATCGCGCACCAGCGCCACAGCGGTTTCATCACACGACGATTCGATTCCAAGCACGAGCATCAGGCTGCTTTAGCCGCGCGTCACCGAGGGGTCCAATCGCTGCGATGCACCACCAGCATCGATATCGCGCCGTAAGTGACGATTCCGGCCGCAACAGTGCCGAAGATTGTCCAGACCGGTGCTCCCAATGCAATCAGCACCGTACCGGCAACCGCGACAATGCCGAGCCGCAGCGCCCCGGCCAGCAGCATCGGCGCGATCTTGCCAGCGGCCAGCGACGAGAAAAACAAGCTCATCCCGGCGCCGAAAAAGCCGTAGGTCGGCCCGACAAAATGGAAATATTGCGACGCGACCGCCTTGGTCGCCGCATCCTGAGTGAAGACGGCAACCCACAACAACGGCACTAACGCCATCATCACACCAATCGCCGCCATGACCGCTCCCGCCAACCGCGCCGCCGTCCAGGTGGCGGCGGCGCCCGCGTCGTCATCCCGCCGCCGATCGCTGTGCCGACCAGCGGTACCGACGCGACGCCGATCGCAAAGCTGAGCGGTGTCAGCAGAAATTCCAACCGCGTGCCGATGCCGAACCCCGCCAGCACCGTGGGACCGAAGCCGGCGACCAGCCAGTTCAGGATGATGATGGTCGTGATCGACATGATCGGCGATACGGCGGCGGTGGCACCCGTTTGCAGAATCGCCGCGAAATGCACACGCGCCAGCGGCACCGCACCAATGCGCAAGCCAATGTGCTGGCCGATCCGGGCGCGGCCGGCGCGCAAATAGCCGAACAGGATCAGCGCACCGAACGTCGATGCCACCACTTGCCCCGCCGCCACCCCGGCCATGCCCAGCCGCGGTATCAGCCCCAGCCCCAACCCCAGACTGCCGCCGATGACGATCTGCAACGTCGCGGTCAGCAGCAGCACCGCCGATGGCACCGCCATGTTGCCGGCGCCGCGCAACACGGCGGCGAGGAGATTGACGAGCCATGCCCCGACCGAACCGAGGAATGCCACCCGTGCAAACGCCGTTGCCTGATCGAGCGCCGCGCCCTTGGCCCCCAGCGCGCCAAAGATCAGTGGCGCGAACGGCAGCACCAGCAAGGTGGTCGACACGCCGATGAAGATCCCTATCCACAGCGCATGGACGGCCAGCGCCTCAGCCCGGCGTTCATCGCTGGCACCCAGCGCTCGTGCAATCGCTGCCGAAACGCCGCTGCCCATGGCGCCGGCGGACAACATGCCCTGCAGCATGACGAGCGGGAACACCACTGCCATCCCTGCGAGCGCCGGTACCCCGAGCCGCCCGACATAAGCGGTTTCGGCAATCGCTGCGACCGATCCGGCCACCATCGCCCCCATGTTGGGCAACGCCAATCGTATCAGCACCGGCAGGATAGGGACCCGAAAGTAACGGGTTGCCGGACACGGCGTGCGCGTCCGCCGGCTGCGCCGTAACCCACTCCCCCGTGCTTGCCACACCCCGCTCCTTTGACAGCACTGTGGCGAAGCTTAGCCGCCAAGTCGATACGGGCAGGCGCTACCGGCCCTCGAACATCGGCGGTCGCTTCTCGAAAAAGGCGCGCATGCCTTCGCGGACATCGGCGCTGGGGTTGGTGATCATCACCGCCATCTCGGCATCGCCAAGCGAATCCTCCAGAGACAGCGTCGCCGCACGCGCCAGCAGGCGTTTCGACAGCCGAACCGCCAAAGGCGCGCGGCTGGCGAGCGCCGTTGCAAATGCCAGCGTCCGATCCTCCAGCCCCGCGTCAGGTACGACCTCGGTAACCAACCCCAGGCGTTCGGCGACGTCTGCCGCGTAAATTTCGCTGAGCAGGACCATTTTCAGCGCTTTATCGTGACCCATGGCGCGGGGGAACAGCCAGGCACCCCCTTCATCGGGCAGCAGGCCAATCTTATTGCTTGTGTCGCCAAGCTTGGCACTCGCCGCTGCCAGTCGGAAGTCGCACGCCAACGCCAAGGCAAGGCCGCCGGCGATGGCATAGCCGCGAACCATGGCGATACTCGGCTTGTCGAGCCGGGTCAGCGCCAGCACGACCGCCTGCATCCCATCACGCATTTCGCGGCCATGGCCCATCGGCGCAGCTGCAACACGCCCGCCATGCTCGGCATCATCCCCCGAAACATCGCCGCCTGTGCAAAAGGCACGCGTGCCGGCGCCTGTAACGATTAGCACCTTCAGCGCGTCGTCAACCTGAAACGCCGCAATCGCGGAACGCAGCTCCTGCGTCATTGCAAAGCTGTAGGCGTTCATCGCCGCCGGCCGGTTGAGCGTCAGCCTGGCCACGCCGGGGGCCGGGCTGTCCGTTGAGACAGTGGTGAACCGCATCCCGAAAAAGCTAGTGTCGAACATCAGGCGCAGCCTTTGGTTGGAGCGGCGCCAGCATATGATGAGGAGGCTCGCATGGGCAATTCGGCATATTCGGACATTTTATACGGCGTCGAGGCGGGCGTCGCGACGATCACGCTCAATCGGCCGGATCGGCTCAACGCCTGGTGCGCGGCGCTCGATACCGATGTCCGCGCCGCCATGCGCGCCGCGAGCGACGATCCAGCGGTGCGGGTGATCGTGCTGACCGGTGCCGGGCGCGGTTTTTGTGCGGGCGCGGATATGAACGTGTTGCAAGGCATTCAGGATGGTGGTGCGCAGGCGCGGCCGGCACCGGCGTCCGAAGCCTGGGACCCGACAGCGCGCGAGGATTTTCGCAAACAGTACAGCTGGTTTCCGGCGGTGCCAAAGCCCATCATCG
>JAYUUE010000308.1:0-3142 GCA_043754785.1 Polymorphobacter sp.
GCCGCTGCGGTCGAGCGCCCAAGCCAGCACCAGCTCGCCGCTGCCATCGTCGCCGAAGCCTCGACCCGTAAAATGGCTGTGGAGACCGCGACCGACTTCGATGCACCGACCGGAAAGGGCGTCATCGGTAGCGTCGATGGCCGACGTGTCGCGATCGGGAACCCCGCTTATTTGACTGAGCTCGGCGTCGACACCACCGCGCTCACCGAAGCGGCCGATCGCCATCGCCGGGAAGGCGCCACCGCCATCCTCGTCGCTGTCGATGGCAAGGCCGCCGGCGTCGTCGCCATTGCTGATCCGGTGAAGGAATCGACTCCCAGCGCCCTCGCCGCGCTCAAAGCCGAAGGCATCCGCGTCATCATGGTCACAGGCGACAATCGCGTCACCGCCGAGGCCGTTGCGCGGCGCCTCGGGCTCGATGAGGTCGAGGCAGACGTTCTGCCTGACGCCAAAAGCGCTGTGGTTGCGCGCCTCAAGGCGGAAGGCCGCATCGTCGCGATGGCCGGCGATGGCGTCAACGATGCCCCCGCGCTTGCTGCTGCCGATGTCGGCATCGCAATGGGCACCGGCACCGATGTAGCCATCGAAAGCGCCGGAGTGACGCTGGTCAAGGGCGATCTCAATGGCATCGTCCGTGCCCGCCGCCTCAGCCACGCCACAATGGCAAATATTCGCCAAAACCTGTTCCTCGCATTCGTCTACAACGCCATCGGTGTGCCTGTTGCCGCCGGCGTGCTCTACCCCGCCTTTGGCCTGTTGCTCTCGCCGGCCATCGCCGCTGCGGCCATGGCGCTGTCGTCGATATCGGTCGTCGGCAATGCGCTGCGCCTCAGAAATGCCGAGCTGTGAAGGCGCTTGTCGACCATCCGGCGTTCAACATCGCGATATTCGCGCTGTTGCTCAGCCTGCCGTGGGAGTTCGGCCAGATGTGGCTGTATGCCGGTGTATCTGAGATGTCGCACCTCCATGGCATCCGCATCTGCATGGCAGCGACCGTCGGCGATGCGGCCATCATGCTGACAGCCTTTGGCACCATTACGACGGTGGCGCATTCGCCAGACTGGGTTCGCGCGCCAACATCATTGCAGGTCGCCAGCTTCCTCCTTATCGGCCTTGCCGTCACGATCGCGGTCGAGGTTATCGCGACACGGACCGCCGGGGTTTTGAGCTGGCGGTATGCCGCGTCGATGCCGGTGACACCCTGGCTTGGCATCGGCCTTGCGCCGCTGCTCATGTGGCTGGTCGTGCCGCTGCTGGTCCTTTGGTTCGTCCGCCGTCAAATCGGGCAACGGGCAATTTATCAAGCTGGGAACGCGCCAATGGCCTGAGCTGATGCTGTCTTGACCGTTTCTCCGCCCGCCAATCGGCCGGCGCCCAAACGACGATGCGCGCGCCGGTCGCGGCAGGGGGGGCGTTACGGAACTTGGCGCCGCAACAAGGAGTAACAAGGTGCATACCCTTACAAAACGGACGTTTGCCGCCGAGCTTCTTCATGCGCGGATCGGTCGTTGGCATGGAAAATGGCACGCCGACCATCTGCATCCTAAGGGCCGATGGCGCCAAGGTCGGGCAGGTTCTCGATGTCGTTCGCGTGACGACGGGTCAGGGCACCAAAGGTGTTCCGGCATTTCGGCGTGAGGATATTGGCAGCATTCGTATCAATGCCATCATCGATGACCATTTCGCCACCGCGACGGTCGTCAAGGGCGACGTTGCCAAGAACGACATTGTCGAGCTTCGCAAGAATTAGGTCGCAAACGTAGCGGCGGCAGCGGCGCACCTATTGGTCAGACCCAGGGGTGCACCGACGTTACCGACAGAAAAGGAATGCCAAATGACTGAAACCTGTCGCGGTGATGATTTGCTGAAAAGCCAGAAACTGCTCCAGCAACTGTCTCTGTCGCAGTGGGATAATGAAGGCGGCGCCGGGCGCTGTGGTCCCAAGGAGAGCACGGCCGGTCTTACTCCATCCAGCATTCCGGTCCTCACGAACACGGAACTCGTCCAGCTTCGCGTCCGTGTCATCGCCCTCGAAAACCTGGTAACGGCGCTGCTGTCCGGAGCAACCGCACACCAGCATGACCTCATCAGGTCGATGGCAGCGCAGATCTCTCCGCGCGCTGGCATGACGCCGCATCCACTGACGATCCAGGCCGCGTCGCAGATGCACGCGCTCGTCGATCGAGCGGTACACTACCGCAACGTGCAGCCAACGTGATGGCGCTCAGAAAATGCTGAACGATGATCCAGGCTGCCTGTCACCGGCAACTGCGGGCGCGGACAAGGCTGAACGCCTCAATCAAGGATGCTTTTGCATCACGCTGGACCGCCAGGCCTTGTCGCGAGAACTTGACGTCGAAGTGGGGATCCCGGGCTTTGCGTCGGCACTGGCGGGCTCGCATCCCTCGCTGTTCTCGAACGTCCCGGTTTTTGTAACGCGAGCGACAATGGCGGCTATGGAAGGCGTGGTCGCTGCGGTGGAGACCGCAGCAGGCCTCCCGGCATATAATGCCGCTGCGATGGCCAGGGCGCCAGCAATTGCCTTAGCCGACTTTGGCCCTGTCGGCGCCCTGATGGGATATGATTTTCACATCACCGCAGACGGGCCCCGCCTCATCGAAATCAATACCAACGCCGGAGGTGCCTTTCTCAACAATGCACTTGCCGCCGCTCAGCGCGCGTGTTGCCGCAAGGGTGGGACTCTAATTGGCAATATTGTGCCGCCTGGAGACTTCGCTGCGCAAATCACGAACATGTTCACCGCCGAATGGCGGCTTCAGCGCGGCGCGGGGCAGCCATCGACGATCGCGATTGTCGATGACGATCCGGGCGGCCAGTTTCTGCTGCCCGAGTTCCAGCTTGCTCGCGCGATTCTGCAGGCCAGCGGGATACGGACCGTCATTGCCGATCCCGCCGCGCTCAGTTTCGACGGATCAGCGCTTTGGTTTGGTGGCCACGCCATTGATCTCGTTTACAATCGCCTGGTCGATTTTGCTCTGGCCGAGGACCGCCACGCCGCGTTGCGCTCTGCCTATGAAAGCGGCAAAGTCGTCGTCTCGCCCAACCCACACAACCATGCGCTTCTAGCCGACAAGCGCAATCTGATGTTGCTGTCCGACGCCGAAACGCTCGAGCATTGGGG
>JAYUUE010000309.1:0-9379 GCA_043754785.1 Polymorphobacter sp.
ACCTTGGCGACTTCGGCACGCACCTGGCGCACGAATTCGCCGGGGGAAACCCGGGGCTTGGGGGCGGGTACAACCGCCTTTGCTTTCGCGTCGATCGCCATATCGAATCAGTTACTCTTTCACAGTCGCCAGCAGTAAACACCAAAATCCGGCTGTTGCCCCTGTTGCCGGGGCGGACAACCGGGCCTTCAAACTCACGAACCCTAAATCAGTCGCCAGTCTTGCTCTTTCAAGCACGACTGGCAGGAGTGGAGGGGTTCGAACCCCCGGCCCTCGGTTTTGGAGACCGATGCTCTACCAGCTGAGCTACACTCCTAGGGTCGGGATGCGGCCTATACCGGCGCCGCAACCATGGTGCAAGCGCCTACTTCTCCCCTGCCGTTCGCGGTAGGGGTTGGTGGGCTGTCTGTTACCTTACGCCTCATCTTGCCAATGGGCGCAGCCGCTGCAACACTCCGGCCATGCGCCCCATCATGCTGACCGTCTTTGCCCTCGCCCTTGCCGCTCCGGCGCTCGCCCAGCCGGTTGGCAAGGCCGAGATCAACACCGCCGCCGCCATTGCGCGCATCACCGCGCGCAACCCGCGCATCAATGCCATCCTCGCGATTGACCCCGGTGTCATCGCCGAAGCCCGCGCGCTCGACCGCAACCGCAAGGCGCGCGGGCCGCTTTATGGACTCCCCATCCTGATCAAGGATAATATCGAAACCCTCGGCCCCCTGCCGACCACCGCCGGCAGCCTCGCCCTCGCCGCCAATGTCACCAATCGCGACGCGCCGCTGGTGGCAAATCTGCGCCGCGCCGGCGCCGTCATCGTCGGCAAGACCAACCTGTCGGAATGGGCCAACATCCGCTCCGACTATTCGATCTCCGGCTGGAGCAGCATCGGCGGACAGGTCCGCAACCCGCACGCCCTCGACAGGACGCCGTGCGGATCGTCATCGGGCAGCGGTGCCGCGGTCGCCGCCGGCATGGTGGACGCTGCGATCGGCACCGAAACCGACGGCTCGGTCACCTGCCCCGCCGCCGTCAACGGCATTGTCGGGTTAAAGCCCACCGTCGGTCTGGTGTCGCGCACCCGTGTCGTGCCGATCAGCCACAGCCAGGACACGCCGGGGCCGATGACAAAAGATGTCCGGACCGCCGCGCTGGTGCTGGCGGCGATGGCCGGCAGCGACCCCGCCGACCCCGCCACCGCGGGTGCCGATAAGTACCGAAGCGACTATGCGGCCGCGCTCGATCCCAACGCCCTGGCTGGTACCCGCATCGGCGTCATGCGCTTCACCACCGGCTGGTCGCCCGCCACCGATGCTGTGTTCGAAACGGCGCTGGCGGTGCTCAGGGCCAAGGGCGCGCTTTTGATCGACGTGGCGGCGCCCAAGGATCGCCGGGCCATTGGCGACAACGAGGGCATCGTGCTGCACACCGAGCTGAAGGCCGACCTCAACGCTTATCTGGCAACAACCCCGCCGGCAGTAACGACCCGCTCGCTCGCCGAAGTCATTGCCTTTAACACCGCCCATGCCGGCCGTGTACTCGGCCTGTTCGGGCAGGACAGTTTCGTAAAGGCGCAGGCCACCACCGGGCTGGCCGACCCGGCCTATATCAGGGCCCGCGCCGATTCGCTGGCAGCGGCCAAGGCGGCGCTCGACACGATGCTCGCCGCCAGCAACGTCACCGCACTTGTCGGTGTCACCGCCTCCCCTGCCTGGCCGATCGACGCAGTGCTCGGCGATCAAAGCCCCGGCGGCGGTGCCGGCAGCCTTGCGGCTGTCTCGGGCTATCCGCACCTCACAGTCCCGATGGGCGCCGTGCAGGGCCTGCCCGTTGGCCTCAGCTTCATCGGCCCGGCGTGGAGCGAAGCGCGCCTGCTCGCGCTGGGCTATGCCTATGAGCAGGCAAGTGCGGCGCGGGTCACGCCGACCTTTGCTGAATCGGTCGAGACGATGCCGGCGATCACCGCATTGCTGGCTCCGCCCCACTAGCCACCTCTTCCGCTTGCGGGAAAGATCGAGAGACGGCCGTTTGGCCGGCCCGGGAGAAGGTGTCCTGCTTCCAGTAAAAGCCGTCCTACACGAACCAGCTAGACTAAACGTACCTGACGCCCGCTCTTTGATATTGCCAGCACAAATTCCAGCCTCGACTGGCCACAACAAAACGTCCGAAATCGTAAACTTCGACAATGTCCTAAGATTTCATTAACGTGTCACAAATAGGGCCGTTAGGCACGACTTTCGTGACCTTTGGAATTTTCCCCAAACTCTGCGGCCCAGACCCGCCATCCATCGCGCGCTTGCCTTCTCGGTGCCGTTCGGCCATACGCCCGGTCACGTTATGCGCTGGGCTCCGCTCCGGCGTTTTCGTTTGCACGCAAGCTGGAGGGGTGTCGCATGGTGCGGCATCAGCGATCAGCAGAGGAGTTCAAGACACATGCCATTTTATGAGCATGTCTTTCTCGCGCGGCAGGACCTGGCAACCGCCCAGGTCGAGGCGCTGACAGAGACATTTTCCCGCATTATCGCCGATGGTAACGGCCAGGTCGCGACCCACGAATATTGGGGCCTCCGCAGCCTTGCCTATCGCATCGCCAAGAACCGCAAGGCGCACTACGTCATGCTCAACATCGACGCGCCGGCTCCGGCCATCGCCGAAATGGAGCGTCAGGTCGCGCTGAACGAAGATATCATCCGCTACATGACGGTGCGGATCGAAGCCCTTCCGACCGAACCCTCGGCGATGACCAAGCGCGGCGAACGCGAGCGTGAACGCGGCGCCGACGGCCCGCGCGGCGACCGGCCGGATCGTGATCGCGGCGACCGCCCAGACCGTGGTGACCGCCCGCGTGGCGATCGCCCGGATCGCGCCCCGCGCGCATTTTGATCGGAAAGGATAGATTATGGGTCGCCCATTTTTCCGCCGCCGCAAGAGCTGCCCGTTTTCGGGCAACAATGCGCCGATCATCGATTACAAGGACGTCCGCCTGCTGCAGGGCTTCGTCTCGGAGCGCGGCAAGATCGTGCCGTCGCGCATCACCGCCGTTTCCGGCAAAAAGCAGCGTGAATTGGCCCAGGCCATCAAGCGCGCGCGCCATCTGGGCTTGCTGCCCTACCTCGTCAAGTAGGAGCCAAAACCCATGGAAATCATCCTGCTTGAGCGCGTGGAAAAGCTGGGCGCAATTGGCGATGTCGTCAATGTAAAGCCTGGCTTTGCCCGCAACTTCCTGCTGCCGCGCGGCAAGGCACTGCGTGCTTCAGAAGCCAACAAGAAGAAGTTCGAAGCCGATCGCGCCCGTATCGAAGCCGATAACGCCAAGCGCCGCGACATCGCGCGCGCCGAGGCCAAAGACGTCGATGGCGCCAGCGTCACTATGATCCGCCAGGCCTCGCAGACCGGCCAGCTGTTCGGTTCGGTCGCCGCGCGCGATTTGGCCGATGTGCTGACCGCGGGCGGACACAAGGTCACCAAGCTACAGATCGTCCTCGACAAGCCGATCAAGACGCTGGGCATCCACGATGTGAAGGTTGCGCTGCACCCGGAAGTCGTCGTCATGGTCAAGGTCAACATCGCGCGCTCACCGGAAGAAGCCGAGCTTCAGGCCAAGGGTGTCGACGTCAACGCCGACATGTTTGACCGCGCGGAATCAGGCTTCGTCGAAACGTTCGACCCGAACGCCGAACCCGGCATTCCGTCGGACGAAGTTGCAGCGCCTGCGGCCGAAGTCGAAGCCAGCCCCGAAGCCTGATCGTTCAGGCTTTGACGCCGGATTGGCCGCGCTGTCCCGATGGACAGCGCGGCCGCTTTGCGTTTGGGGGTTGACCCCTGCCGTCCTGAAGGCCAATCCCCCGCCATGACCGACGAACCCGAAATCACCACCGAAGCCACCGTCACCGACGCGCCGCCCGACCGGCTGGCCGCCAATCCACGCAGCGAATTCTACAATGGCGACCTGCTCGAACGCGGCGTCGGCATCGTGTTCGACGGTGTGGAGCGCACCAACGTCGACGAATATTGCGTCTCCGAAGGCTGGGTGAAGGTCGCTGCCGGCAAATCCAAGGACCGCTTCGGCATGCCGCTGACCATCAAGCTCAAGGGCAAGGTCGAGCCCTATTTCCGCAGCTAGGATTTTGCGGCGTGGCTGACCTGTTCGGTTCACCCACCACCGCCGCACCCGCGAATCCGCCGCTTGCCGAGCGGTTGCGACCGCGGGCACTGGAGGAAATTGTCGGCCAGGGCCATCTGACCGACCCCGAAGGCGCCATCGGCCGGATGGTGGCGGCGGGGTCACTGTCCAGCCTCATCCTGTGGGGCCCGCCCGGCACCGGCAAGACAAGCATCGCCCGCCTGCTCGCCGAAGCTGTCGGCCTGCGTTTCGTCGGCATTTCAGCGGTGTTTTCGGGGGTCGCCGAACTCAAGAAGCTGTTTGCCGATGCGCGCGAGGCCGCCCGCGCCGGCCAGAAGACGTTGCTTTTTGTCGACGAAATTCACCGTTTCAATCGCGCGCAGCAGGATGGGTTTCTTGGCGTTGTAGAAGACGGCACGGTGACGCTCGTCGGCGCGACGACCGAAAATCCCAGCTTTGAACTCAATGCCGCCATCCTGAGCCGGGCACAGGTGCTGATTGTCAGGCGTCTAGGCGAAGCGGCGCTGGCGGCGCTGCTTGACCGCGCAGAAGCCAGCGAAGGCCGGCCGCTGCCGATCATGCCCCAAGCCCGTGCAGCGTTGATCGCGTCGGCGGATGGCGACGGGCGATTTCTGCTCAACCAGGCGGAATCGCTTTATGCGGCGAAGGTCGACGAGCCGCTTGATTCGGCGGCCCTGGCAGCGCTGCTCCACCGCCGGATGCCGGTTTACGACAAGGACCGCGAGGGCCATTACGGCCTGATCTCGGCGCTGCACAAGTCGCTGCGCGGATCAGACCCCGATGCAGCGCTCTATTATCTCGAACGCATGCTCACCGCCGGCGAGGAACCGCTATACTTGCTGCGGCGACTGGTGCGTTTTGCCAGCGAGGACATCGGCCTTGCCGATTCGAATGCGCTCGCAGTGACGCTCGCGGCCAAGGATGCCTATGATTTTCTGGGGTCGCCGGAGGGAGAACTCGCCATCGTCCACGCCTGCCTTTATCTGGCGACAGCGCCGAAGTCCAATGCAGCGTATGTCGCCGAAAAGGCTGCGAAAAAAGCAGCGATTGCCACGGGATCGCTCAGCCCGCCGCAGCATATCCTCAACGCGCCGACGCGGCTGATGCAGTCTCTCGGCTATGGCAAGGGCTATGCCTATGACCATGACACCGAGGATGGCTTTTCGGGAGCTGATTATTGGCCCTATGAGATGCAGGGCGAGCAATATTACCAGCCCAGCGCCCGCGGCCAGGAAGCCCGGATTGGCGAGCGGCTTGCAGAATGGTCGCGGCGACGCAAAGGGTTGCGCGGCGCTGTCAAACCATGATGATCTGGGGAGACGTGGTTGCCATCGCCGCGGCGCTGCCCGGCACCACGCGCGGCACCAGCTATGGCCGCGATGCCGTGCTGGTGCGCGGCAAGATGGTCGTCGCCAAGGGCCGCGATGACGATCATTTCGTGCTGCGCGCAACGCTCGACGCGGTCGCTGTCCTGATCGAAACCGATCCGGCATGCTTTTATCAGACGCCGCATTATGTCGGTTGGCCGGCGGTGCTCGTGCACTTTGCGACCGCCGACTCCGAACGGATCGCCATACTTGTCGAGCGCGCCTGGGCGGGGCGCGCGTCACAGGCGCAACTGAAGGTCCGCGGTTGAGGTTCGATCGCTTTGTCGGCATCGATTGGTCCGGCGCCGCCGGCAGCCGCCACCCCTCGGTCCAGATCGCGATTTGCGCGGCTGGCAGCTTGGCCCCGGTCCTCGTTTTGCCGCCCACCGGGGTCTGGTCACGCACCGCCGTGCTCGGCTGGCTCGCTGGGCTGTCCGGTGACATATTGGTCGGGATCGACGCAGGCTTCGGCTTTGCGGCGGTGCCGCCATTCGAGGGGCCAGCGCGGACACTATGGGCGGCAGTCGAGACCGCCTGTGGCCCCGACGCGGACCTTGGCGGGCACAGCTTCATCGCCCAACACCGCTGCGCCTTCTGGATGGGTGCCGCCGATGGCCCGCGCCATTTGCGGGCACATCTGCGGGTCACCGAGCAAGTCTATGCTGCGTCGCGGTTCGGTACACCGACGTCGAACTTTGTGCTGCTCGGCGCGTCGCAGGTCGGCAAGGCGACACTTTCGGCGATGCGGTTGCTGCACCGGCTGGGCTGGCCAGTGTGGCCGTTCGATCCCCGTCCCGATCACGGCCCAGTGATCCTTGAAATCTATGCCCAGGCCTTTGCCCGAATGGGCGGAACCCGCGGCAAGCTGCGCAGCTTGGCGGCGCTTGATACAGCACTTGGCCATCTTGGCTCGGCGGCGATGCCGGCGGGCTTTCCGGCGACATTTCCCGACCATGTCGGCGATGCGATCATCACCGCCGCCGGACTCCGCCGGATCGCCGACGAGGCGCGCTGGTGGACCCCGGCCGCGATGACGCCGGCGATTGCCGCAACCGAGGGCTGGACATTCGGCATCCTGTGACGCGCAATTGGCGAAAACGCCCGTAACGCGCTAAGACACCCCCGTGCCCGTGCTGTCGTCTGTTCCGCCGTTGATCCTGGTTGCCATTGGCGGTGCCTTTGGCGCCTGCATGCGCCATATGTTCGGACGGTGGGCGCTGCTGACGCTCGGCGCCGGACTGCCGTTCGGCACCTGGGCTGTCAATATCAGCGGTGCCTTTGCCATGGGGCTGCTCGCGGGCTGGCTGACGCGCAGCGAGGCCGGCAGCGAGGACCTCCGCCTGTTGCTCGGAGTCGGCGTGCTCGGCGGCTTCACGACGTTTTCGGCCTTTTCCCTGGAAGTTTTCACCATGATCAACCGCAACGAAATCGGCCTGGCGGCGGCCTATGCGTTGTCGTCGGTCGCCGGCAGCGTGCTGGCGCTGATGACCGGCGTGTGGCTGGCGCGCGCCTGATGCCGACGACGATCATCGCCGACGACGACGACGGCATCCGCCTCGACCGCTGGTTCCAGCGGCACGCGGCGGGCACCAGCTTTAACATCGTGTCGCGCTGGGCGCGCACCGGCGCCATCCGGCTGAACGGCGCCAAGGCGGCACCGGGGGATCGGATCGCCGCCGGCCAGACGCTGATTTATCCCGACAGCCTGCCCGAGCCGACACCGACGACGCGGCCACGGCTCGAGATCGACGACCGCGAGCCGCTCAGCCCGGCGCAGATCGATTATATCCGCGGCATGGTGATCTATCAGGATCGCCACGCCATCGTGATCAACAAGCCGCCGGGGCTGGCGACGCAGGGTGGCATCGGCATTACCACGCACGTTGACGGCCTGCTCGATGGGCTGACCGGCGAAATGACGACGCGGCCAAAGCTGGTGCATCGGCTCGACAAGGATACGTCGGGCGTGCTGTTACTGGCGCGGACGGCGCGGGCGGCGGCGCATTTTTCCAAGGCCTTTGCCGGGCGCGATGCGAAAAAGACCTATTGGGCGCTGACCATCGGCGTGCCGGCGGTCGAAGCCGGCGAGATCGACGCGCCGCTGTCGAAACAACCGGGCAGTGGCGGCGAGAAGATGCACGTCGATCCGGAGACCGGGCTCAAATCCAAGACGCGCTATCGTGTCATCGACCGTGCCGCCGGGCGCGCGGCGTGGGTGGAGTTTTCGCCGCTGACTGGCCGCACCCACCAGATCCGTGTCCATGCGGCGGCGATCGGCCACGCCATTGTCGGCGATGCCAAATATGGCGGCAAGGAAGCGTTCCTGACCGGCGGGATCAGCCGCAAGCTGCACCTTCACGCCCGGCGGCTGGTCATCGATGGCCCGGACGGCAGCCATATCGATATCACCGCCGAACCGGCAGCGCACATCACCGAAAGTTTCACCATGCTGGGGTTCGATCCCTTGCTGGGGGCGCCGTTGGTGACGGTGCCGCTATCAGCGACGCCCAAGCCCAAGTCGCGGCGGCTATCATCGGCGACGAGCGGCAACCGGCGGGGAGAACGGCGATCTCGGGGAAGCTGAACCGGTGCATTGGCTCTGTGGCAGCGACCAAAGGTCACGAAAGTCACCCCGAATGAGCATTTTTGCGGACGGCTGCTCCGCAATTTGGTGCGTGCCGCAATATTCGAAATTAGCGATGTCAAAGAGCGTGCGCAAAGCGCCGCGTCGCAACGGCAATCTCAACACGTCTCGATAACCGATTTGGTGTGTGTAGGAAAGACCCCCTCACCCGGGTCGCGCCCTGCGGCAAATGTCGCCTCAGCGACGGCCCCATCGACGGCCGCGCGTTGCTCGGCCGCTGCCGCGAGGGCGAGGTCAGGAAGGCTTGACCGCCAGCAATTCGATGTCGAATTCGAGCACGGCGCCGGGC
Organism: Polymorphobacter sp.; assembly: GCA_043754785.1. GTDB lineage: Bacteria > Pseudomonadota > Alphaproteobacteria > Sphingomonadales > Sphingomonadaceae > Sandarakinorhabdus. The sequence goes on from JAYUUE010000309.1 coordinate 8,442, forward strand.
GGGATGACGCCGCCGGCGCCGGCGGCGCCATAGCCGAGGGCGGGCGGCACGACGAAGCGAAACTTCGAGCCTGCCGGCATCAACTGGACGCCTTCGGTCCAGCCGGGGATGACCTTGTCCAGCGGAAAGGCCGCCGGCTGGCCGCGCTGGTACGAACTGTCGAACACCGTATGCGCCGCATCGACGAGGCGGCCTTCGTAATGGACGAGCACCGTATCGGTGGCGGCCGGCTTGTTGCCGGTGCCAATGCGGATGACCTGATATTGCAAGCCGCTGGCGGTGGTCACGACGCCGGGCTTTTTGGCGTTATCGGCCATGTATCTCACGTCTTGGGTGCGCACCGTCGCCACCTGACCCTGCGTGCCCGCCCACACCAAAGCAGCGACGATAGCCAAGAGCACGAGCGCTGCGACCAGCCACTTGGCGACGCCGCCCTTCGGGGCGGTGGCGGGGCTCACAGTCGACATTAAGGCTATTTGGTGCCGTCGCGCTCGGCGCGCTTGCGCTCCAGCTTGCGGGCACGGCGGATGGCAGCCGCCTTTTCACGGGCGCGCTTTTCGCTGGGCTTTTCATAGTGACGGCGCAGCTTCATCTCGCGGTAAACGCCTTCGCGCTGCAACTTCTTTTTGAGGGCGCGCAGCGCCTGATCGACATTGTTGTCGCGAACCACGATTTGCATGCAGCCGTTCTCTCCATTCACGTCACCGGGGCTGGCACAGCCTTGGCCTTTCGGCGCCGATGCTTGTCAAAATAAAAGTGATTTCGGCAAGCCAGCCTGCCGAAGCGAGCACGGCGCATAGCAGAGGCGACAGGGGGAAACAAGCCAAGTCCGCATGTCCGCCAGGGCAATCGGGTGAGTTTGCACGTGACAAACGGGTGAAGTGCTGAATCTGTGTTGTCCCAGATGGTTGGTCTGGGAGAGCATACGATGACGACGG
>JAYUUE010000310.1:0-3133 GCA_043754785.1 Polymorphobacter sp.
GCTAACAACCTTCACCGGTGCAAATGGAATGGGTCCTGGTACTGGCTTGATAACTGACGGTTCAGGTATGTTCTACGGCACGACTGGTGGTGGTTGCGCCTCTGCTGCAGGCACAGTGTTCAGTCTAACGAGCGGGGGAACACTAACGACATTGACAAGTTTTAGCGGCACAAACGCCTACGGTCCTACCGCGTTGATTTCTGATGGGTTTGGCACACTTTACGGCACAACCGGGTCCGGCGTCGCTTATGATCAAGGCACTGTGTTCAGCTTGACAGGTGATGGCACGCTAACGACGCTGGCAAATTTCCGTGGCGCCAATGGCGCCGGACCAGGGGGCTTGGTTCTTGTTGGATCAGACACGCTCTATGGCATAACCGCCTTCGGTGGCTCTTCAAATAGCGGCACGGTGTTCAAGCTGACGCTCGGCGGCTCACCTCCTCCCGTTGGCGGCGTCCCCGAGCCGGCCAGCTGGGCGATGTTGGTAGCCGGCTTCGGCCTTACCGGTGCCAGTCTGCGCCGCAAGCGGGCGCTGCAAACAGCTTGAGCGACCCTCCCCGCTCAACCCCTCGGCGCCGCGCGCCGAGGGGCAACACCAGTTTGCTTGCCCACCACCCCCGCCACCCCTAAACCCGCCCTATCGTGGCCAGCATCCCCCTTCCCTTCCTCATCCCCAACTACCGCGCCTTCTGGGCGGCGCGGTTCATGGGCACTGTGGCCAGCATGATGCTGGTGATCGTCATCGGTTGGCAGGTTTACGATATCGCCCGCCAGACGATGACACCGCGCGATGCCGCCTTTCTGCTCGGCATGGTCGGGCTGGTGCAGTTCGTGCCCATGTTCACCCTCACCCTCGTCGTCGGCGTTATCGCCGATCGCGTCGATCGCCGCACCATCGCCCGCGCCGCCGTGGCGCTGGAGATTGTCTGCGCCGCCGTACTGGCGACGCTGGTGCTGCGCCATGCCATCACCATCCCGTCGCTGTTCATCGTCGCCTTCGTCTTCGGCATCGCCCGCGCCTTTGCTGGCCCGTCGATTTCGGCGCTGGCGCCCACGCTGGTGCCGCGCGAAATCCTGCCATCGGCGATTGCGCTCAATTCGATCAGCTGGCAGGCCGGTGCCATCGCCGGGCCGCCGCTGGGCGCCTATCTTTATGCGGCCGCCCCGGCGGCGCCCTATATCGTCGCCGCGATCATGTTCGGGGCAACGGTGGCGGCGCTGTTCGCCATCACTCCGGTTCCGCGTCCCGCCCCGGCCAAGGTCTCGCCGTGGCGCAGCCTCGTCGAGGGTCTCGGCTATGTCCGCCACAACCGCATCGTGCTTGGCGCGATCAGCCTCGATCTGTTCGCCGTGCTGCTTGGCGGCGCCACCGCCATGCTCCCCATCTACGCCCGCGACGTCCTCCACGTCGGCGTCGAGGGCCTTGGGCCCCTGCGCGCCGCCCCCGCCATCGGTGCTGCCATAACCGCCCTCATTCTGGCCTTCCGCCCGCTCACCCGCCATGTCGGCGCGGTAATGTTCCTGTGCGTCGGCCTGTTCGGCGTCTCTACGGTCATTTTCGGCCTGTCGACCAACATGCGCGTGTCACTGGCCGCGCTCGTCGTGCTGGGTGCTGCCGACATGATCTCGATGTATGTCCGCGGTTCGCTGATCCAGCTCCACACCCCCGATGCGATGCGCGGCCGCGTTTCGTCGGTGTCGATGCTGTTCGTCTCGGCCTCCAACGAGCTTGGCGAATTCGAAAGCGGCGTCACTGGCGCCTGGCTCGGCCCGGTGGAGGCGGTGGTCGCCGGCGGCGTTGGTGCCATTATCGTGACGGGTCTCTGGGTGTGGGGCTTCCCCGAATTGCGCCGCGCCGACCGCTTCGAGGCGCAACCAGAGCGTGACTCGCCCGCCATAGTTGCGGCATAATCCCCCGTCAGGAGACCGCGCCCGTGAAAGCCAACACCATCCTCGAAACTATCGGCAACACCCCCCATATCCGCATGGGCAAGCTGTTTCCGGGCGCCGAAGTCTGGATCAAATCCGAACGTTCGAACCCCGGCGGCTCGATCAAGGATCGCATCGCCCTCGCCATGATCGAGGCCGCCGAAGCCGACGGCAGCCTCAAACCCGGCGGCACCATTATCGAGCCTACCTCTGGCAACACCGGCATCGGCCTCGCCATGGTCGCAGCAGTCAGGGGCTATAAACTCGTCCTCGTCATGCCCGAATCGATGTCGATCTAGCGTCGCCGGCTGATGCTGGCGTATGGCGCCACCTTTGACCTGACGCCGCGCGAAAAGGGGATGAAGGGCGCCATCGCCCGCGCCACCGAACTGGTGGCGGAAACACCAGGCAGCTGGATGCCCGGCCAGTTCGAAAACCCCGCCAATATTGCCGTCCATGTTCGCACCACCGCGCAGGAAATCATCGCCGACTTCGCCGCAACTCCCATCGACGTACTGATCACCGGCGTCGGCACCGGCGGCCATATCACCGGCGTCGCCGAAGCGCTGAAGGTCGTCTGGCCGGCGCTGAAAGTCTATGCCGTCGAACCCGCCGCCTCGCCGGTCATTTCCGGCGGCCAGCCCAGCCCGCACCCGATCCAGGGCATCGGCGCCGGCTTCATCCCCGCTAACCTCCACACCCGGATTCTCGATGGCGTCATCCAGGTCGATGCCGGCGCCGCCAAGGCGATGGCGCTGCGCGCCGCCACCGATGAAGGCATGCTGGTCGGCATTTCGTCGGGTGCGACGTTGCAGGCGATTGCCCAGAAGCTTTCCGACCTGCCGGCCGGCAGCCGGGTGCTGGGGTTCAATTACGATACTGGCGAGCGCTATCTGTCGGTACCGGAGTTCCTGCCGGGGTAGTCATTTCCCCCCCCATCAAGGGGGCGGCGAGCGACGCGCTGTTACGCAGCCCGGATGGGGTGATCCCTCTTCGGCGCGAGCGGCCACCCTCACCCCGGCACCAGCGTCAGCAAGACTATCTCCGGCGGCACCCCGATCCGCATCGGCAGCGCCGTGGTGCCCAACCCCGACGAAACCAGCATGCGCTGCGACCCTGCCCGGAACACGCCGCGCGCGTGCGCCGCATAATACGCATTGATCGACCAGGCGCCCAGGACCGGCAGCTTGATCTGCCCGCCATG
>JAYUUE010000311.1:0-3128 GCA_043754785.1 Polymorphobacter sp.
CTGCTCGACCGGGCGGAGGACCACGCGGCGACGATCATGCCCGGGTTCACGCATTTGCAGGTCGCGCAGCCGGTGACGCTGGGGCATCATCTGATGGCCTATGTCGAAATGGTGATGCGTGACCGTTCGCGCTTTGCCGATGCGGCGCGCAGAATGAACGAATGTCCGTTGGGTAGTGCGGCGCTGGCCGGGACCGGCTTCGCCATTGATCGCGCGGCGACGGCGGCAGCGTTGGGCTTTGCCGGGCCGACGCGGAATTCGCTCGATTCGGTATCGGATCGCGATTTCGCGCTGGATTATCTCAACGCCGCCGCCATGGCCGGGCTGCACCTGTCGCGCCTCGCTGAAGAGATCGTGATCTGGGCGAGCCAGATGTTCGGTTTCGTGACCTTGCCCGATGCCTGGTCGACGGGATCGTCGATCATGCCGCAAAAGCGCAACCCCGATGCCGCCGAGCTCGTGCGCGCCAAGGCGGGGACGCTGCTCGGGGCTTTCCAGACGCTGGCGGTGATCATGAAGGGGCTGCCACTGGCCTATTCCAAGGACATGCAGGACGACAAGGCGGTGGTGTTTGCGGCGCACGACACGCTGGTGCTGTGCCTGACCGCGATGACCGGGATGGTGGAAAGCTTGACCTTCAATACCGAACGGATGCGCGCCGCGGCGGCCGGTGGATTTTCGACAGCGACCGATCTGGCCGACTGGCTGGTGCGCGAAGCCGGGGTACCGTTCCGGGAGGCGCATGATATCACCGGGCGCACAGTGAAGGCAGCGGAGGCGCGCGGCGTGATGCTGGATGGTTTGAGCGATGCCGAACTTGCGGGTATCGATAAGCGCCTCACCCCTGCGGTGCGGCAGGTGCTGTCGGTCGAGGCATCGGTGGCGAGCCGCACCAGCTTTGGCGGCACGGCGCCGGTCAATGTGCGGGCGGCTATTGCCGCTGCGCGAGCCCGGCTGTGAAACAAACAGTTCAACAACGCGCTGTGAGGCGCCTTGCACTGTCCGCACTGCTGCTGGTTGCGGCGTGCGGCAAGCAGGGCGACCTGACGCCGGTGCCGCCGCGCACGCCGCCGGTGGCACCGCGCGGCGTCACCACCCCGCCAACCGCCGACCAGATGCTCATCTTGCCGCCGCAATCAGCGCCGGCGCGCGTTGACGATCCGGTGTCGAATTCGCAGGCGCGGCCGGCCGATAAGTTCAACCTGCCACCAACGACCGATTAGGCCTACCACCGATGTATCATTTCGAAATGCGCGACGGCGTCATGTACGCCGAGGATGTCAACCTGGAGATGCTCGCCGACGCGGTGGGGACGCCGTTCTATTGTTATTCCTCCGCCACCATCGAGCGGCATTACAAGGTGTTTGCCGCCGCCGTTGCCGGTTTGGGCGATGGTGATCCGCTGGTGGCGTTCGCGGTCAAGGCCAACCCCAATCTGTCGGTGCTGGCGACTTTGGCGAGGTTGGGTGCTGGCGCCGATGTGGTGTCGGGCGGCGAGATGGCGCGGGCGCTGGCGGCGGGCGTGCCGGCCAATCGTATCGTGTTTTCCGGCGTCGGCAAACAGCCGCACGAGATGGCGGCGGGCATCGCGGCCGGCATCTTGCAGTTCAACGTCGAATCCGAGCCCGAGATTGCCATGCTGGCGGCGGTGGCGGCGGCGCATGACGCGCGGGTGGATATGGCTATCCGCGTCAACCCGGCGGTCAACCCCGGCACCCATGCCAAGATTTCGACTGGCGGCCAAGACAGCAAGTTCGGCATCCCGATCGAACGTGCCCATGCCGCGTTCGTGATGGCGGCGGGATATGCATCGCTCAATCCGGTCGGCGTAGCGGCGCATATCGGCAGCCAGTTGACCGATCTGAGCCCGATTGAATCGTGCATCACCCGGCTTGGCGAACTTGCCAATGGCCTGCGCGCCGCCGGGCACGCGGTCAGCCGCATCGATGTCGGTGGCGGGCTGGGCGTGCCGTATCGCGCCGACCAGCCGGCGCCACCGCTGCCGCACGTTTATGCCGAAATGGTGGCGCGGGCGACAAAGGGATGGAACTGCCGGCTGATCTTCGAGCCTGGCCGGATGATCGTCGGCAATGCCGGCGTGATGGTCGCCGGTGTCATCCTGGTGAAGGACGGCACCACCAAGCGCTTCGTGGTGTGCGATGCCGGGATGAACGACCTGTTGCGGCCATCGCTCTATGGCGCCTGGCACGACATTCGGGCCGTGACGGCCACGGGCACGACGATGACCGCAACGGTGGTTGGCCCGGTGTGTGAAAGCGGCGACACCTTTGCCGATGACCGCGTGATGGACAGCGTGCAGGCCGGCGACCGCATCGCCTTCATGACCGCCGGCGCCTATGGGGCAACGATGGCGAGCACTTATAATTCGCGGGCGCTGGTGCCCGAGGTGATGGTCAAGGATGGTGCCTGGTCGGTGGTCTCCGAACGCAACCAGCCTGCCGCCATGCTGGCGCTCGATACGCGCGCGCCGTGGTTGTGAAGACCGGGGTAACTTTGTTGGCAACCGCTAACGGTTTTGCAGGGTTTAATTGCTATTAAAGTCTTCATCACGATGTAAGGGCAACGGCATGGCGTTCAAACCGGTCAAGACGGCGGTGTTTCCGGTGGGCGGCCAAGGCACGCGCTTTCTGCCGGCCACCAAGGCGGTGCCCAAGGAGCTGTTGCCGGTCGTTGATCGCCCGCTGCTGCAATATGCCGTCGATGAAGCGCTGGCCGCCGGCATCGAACGCATGGTGTTCGTCACGGCGCGCGGCAAATCGGCGCTCGAGGATTATTTCGACGTGGCGGGCGAACTGGTCGCCAGCCTGACCGCCAGGGGCAAACATGCCGAGCTGGCGGTGCTCGATGAAACGCAGCTGGCACCGGGGCAGATTTCCTATGTCCGCCAACAGTCGCCGCTCGGGCTGGGCCATGCCGTGTGGTGCGCGCGGCATATCACCGGCGATGATGCCTTTGCCGTGCTGTTGCCCGATGAACTGCTGTGGAATCCAGCCGCACCGGCGCTGGCCGAAATGCACGCAGTGTACAAGGGGCTCGGCGGCAATGTGGTTTCGGTGATGGAAGTTCCCGAGGCGCAGACGGACCGCTATGGCATCGTCACGCCAGGT
>JAYUUE010000312.1:0-9336 GCA_043754785.1 Polymorphobacter sp.
GGCTGCGACCCACGACATGCAAGATCGGTTGGAACGAACGCGGCAAGCGATCGATGCATCGCGGGATCGGCCGACGGGCGAAATCCGGCTGACCACGACAGTCAGCTTTGGTTCGACCTGGTTGGCTCGGCAGCTGGGCGAGTTTCTCGATCTTTTCACCGATATCGTCGTCAATTTGATGTTGTCCGATTTCGACGTCGATCTGGCCAAGCGCGAAGCGGACGTGGCCATCCGTTTCCACCCCCCGTTTCAAAGCGAGCTGGTGCAGAAGCCGTTGTTACCCATCCGGCATTATTTATGTGCGTCGACCGAATATCTGGTGCGGCATGGGGTGCCTCGCAGCGTTGCGGACCTCGGCCGACACCGGCTGATCGCCTATGGCGATGCCGCGCCTGATTTTCTGAAGGGCATCAATTGGGTGCTGGAATTGGGCGATCAAGGTGCGCCGCGGACAGCCGCGTTGACCATCAACAACAGCCATGGCGTGTTGCAGGCTGTAGAGGCAGGCGCCGGCATCGCTGCGTTGCCGAGCTATTTGATCCGCTTTTCAGGGAAAGTTCGCGTCGTGTTGCCAGAACTGGAAGGGGCCGTGTTCCGGACGTTCTTCACTTACCCCACGGAGTTGCGGCGATCTTTGCGTGTTGCGGCGCTGCGCGATTTCCTCGTCGGGCGGATGACGGCAGCCAATCTCGATATTGATCGCTATGCATTGAGCGCATAGCTGCGCTGCAATATTGTGCACTGCACAATCTCGCGACAGTTTCGTATATCGAAGGTGTGGCCGTCATCGACGGCGCACCGTTCGCTTCGCCTTCCCCCGGCGAACGGATGGCAGATTGTCGGTCGTTCTCCCCCCCTTGAGACCGGCAATCGATCCGCGCTCGGCCTGCTCCACTCCCCCCGGAGCCCCCGATTGTCGCGGATCACCATTTCGGGCCGGGACCGCCAACGCTTTTAAGCTGGGCGGTTCCGGCCCTTTTTTTCCACTTCATCTTGGCGCTGTCCTGCGCTACCGCTTCGTCAGCTTGCTGCACCGGCTTTGGGCCTGTAGCTCAATGGTAGAGCCGGCCGCTCATAACGGCTTGGTTGGGGGTTCGAGTCCCTCCGGGCCCACCAAAGTCATCCCGCCACTCGGCGTAGCCGGCGATTAGCCGGCCCTCACGGATGGCGTGTTGACGCCCATGCTTTGCAGATATTTGCGGACATTGCGCGCCGCCTGGCGCAGGCGCTGCTCGTTTTCAACCATGGCAATGCGGACAAAGCCTTCACCGTCCTCGCCATAGCCTACGCCCGGTGCCACGGCGACACCGGCGTGGGTGAGCAGCTGTTTGGAAAACTCCAGGCTGCCGAGATGGGCAAGCGCGGGCGGCAATGGTGCCCAGCAGAACATGCTGGCGCGTGGCGGCGGGATTTCCCAACCGGCGCGGCCGAAGCTTTCGACAAGGACGTCGCGGCGGCGGTGATAAAGCAGTCGGTTGGATTCGACGATGTCCTGTGGACCGTTTATTGCCGCAACGGCAGCGGCCTGGATCGGCGTGAAGGCGCCATAATCGAGGTACGACTTCACCCGGGTCAGCGCGCCGATCAGCGTTTTGTTGCCGACGGCAAAACCAATGCGCCAGCCGGCCATCGAATAGGTCTTGCTCATCGAAGTGAATTCGATGGCTACATCCTTGGCGCCGGTGACTTGCAGGATCGACGGCGTCGGCTGGCCATCGAAATAGATTTCCGAATAAGCGAGATCGGACAGCACCCAGATCTGATGCTTTTTGGCAAAGGCCACAACACGCTCGTAAAACGCCAGATCGACGGTTTCGGCGGTGGGGTTGGACGGATAGCCCATGACCAGCACCGACGGCTTGGGTACGGTAAACTTCATGGCGCGTTCCAGCGCTTCGAAGTAACGTTCATCGGGCGTCGTCGGCACGCTGCGGATCGTCGCACCGGCAATAATGAAACCAAAGGTGTGGATAGGATAGCTGGGGTTTGGCGCCAGTACCACATCCCCGGGCGCGGTGATTGCCTGCGCCAGATTGGCGAGACCCTCCTTGGAACCGAGCGTCACGACGACTTCGTGTTCGGGATCGACATCCACGCCGAAGCGCCGGGCATAATAGCCGGCCTGGGCTTTGCGCAGCCCGGCGATGCCCTTTGATGCCGAATAGCCATGGGCGTCAGGTTTTGCCGCGACTTCGGCAAGTTTGGCGATGACATGCGGGGGCGGCGGCAAATCGGGGTTGCCCATGCCGAGATCGATGATGTCGTCCCCGCGCGCGCGCGCTATCGCCCGCATCGCGTTGACTTCGGCAATGACATAAGGCGGCAGGCGGCGGATGCGGTAGAAATCGTCGTTCATCGGACGGGCCTTTACGGCATGACAGAAACGAAAACGGGCGGGGACGTTGCCGTCCACCGCCCGAATTGTAGCCGGTATGATTGCTGGTCGGGAGGGGCGGGCCTATTGCGGCGTCGCGGCTGCGGCTGGCGCGATCACAACCTTGGCCACCCGTACGCGGTGCTTGGTCATATGCTTTTTCATGGCAGGCTCGGCGGCGGGCATTGCTGCCACCTTGCCATCGGGCGTCCATTTGCCGCCGTTGCGGGCGTCACGGGCATCGACCTGAGCGCCGGTCATGGCGCGCGCCTGCTGCGCCTTGGTCTGCTGGCAGCCATCGGTGATCTTGGCGCTGCAAAACGGGCGATCTGCGGCGGGCGCCGCGGCTTGCGCAAACGCCGGGGCGGCGATCATCATGGCAGCGGTGAGCAACAAAGGCTTGATCATCGAAAATCTCCCTAATCCAGCCGGATCATCGCCCGGTCACAGGTGTAATAGCGCTGTTGTTGAAGCACTGGAAGAGCGATTCTTAAGGATAGGGCGTCGTTATTGGCGTGGTGTTTACGGACTACCCGGTTCACTATCCACAAAGGCGCCACATTGGGGATACGATCATGGCCGACGTGCCGGCAGAGCCGCAAGCGATCGAAACCTTCCAGAAATGGACCGAATTGGCCGGGCGCAGCCAGCAGATGATGATGGAATTCTGGTCGAAGGAGCAGGGCACGGCGCTGCCATCGCTCGACCCGCTGGGTGCAATGGCGACCTGGCAGACGGCGATGACGGCGGCGATGGCCGATCCGCAGCGGTTGCTGGCGCTGCAAGGCCGTTATATGACCGACGCCATGGCGCTGTGGCAGTCGTTTGCCATGCCGAGCACCATGGCCGGCAAGGCGGCGAGTCCGATCGCCGAGGTGAAAGACAAGCGCTTTGCCGGGGAAGCCTGGAAGGATGCCCCAGCGTTTGATTTCTTGCGCCAATCCTATCTGCTGGCGTCGAATTATGTCCTTGAGGCGAGCAACGGCATCGAGGGCCTTGACGAGCATGAGAAGGCGCGCACGCGCTTCTTTTCCAAGCAGTTCGTTGATGCAATGTCGCCGTCGAACTTTGCCCTGACCAACCCGGAAGTTTTGAAAAAGACAGCAGAAACCGGCGGCGCCAATCTGCTCAAGGGGCTGGAGCACATGATGGCGGACATGTCGGCCGGGCGCATGAAAATGACCGATGAGGACGCCTTTGAGGTTGGGCGCAATGTGGCGATCACGCCGGGCAAGGTGGTGTTTGAAAATCGGCTGTTCCAGCTCATCCAATACACGCCGACGACCGAGACGGTGCATGAAGTGCCGCTGCTGATCTTCCCGCCGTGGATCAACAAATTCTACATTCTCGACCTGACGGCGGAAAAGAGTTTCATCCGCTGGGCGGTCGGCCAGGGACTGACGTTATTCGTGACCTCATGGAAGAACGCCGACGCGAGCCTCGCCGATGTGGTGCTCGATAACTATGTCGGTGAAGGGCAGATCACCGCGATTGACACCGTGCTGGCAATTTGCGGCACGCAAAGCACGCACACCATCGGTTATTGCGTTGCCGGCACCACGTTGGCCGCCACACTGGCAGTGCTGGCGGCGAAGGGCGGGGCCGCCAAGGTAAAGTCGGCGACGTTTTTCACCGCGCAGGTCGACATGAGCGAGTGCGGCGAACTGGGCGTCTTCATTGACGATGCGACGCTTGATACATTGGCCAAGGCGACAGCCGAGAAGCCCTGGTTGGATGGCCGCAGCATGGCGATGACCTTCAACATGCTGCGCTCCAACGATCTCATCTGGAGTTACGTCGTCAACAACTATCTGATCGGGAAGGATTATATGCCGTTCGACCTGTTGTACTGGAACAGCGACGCGACAAATGTCCCGGCGCTGTGGCATCGCAGCTACCTCGAGGACATTTATCGCGACAATTTGCTGGTGGTGCCCGGCGGGATTACCGTGCTGGGCGTGCCTGTCGACCTGACCAAGGTGTCGACGCCCTCCTATATTCAGGGCGGCAAGGAGGATCATATCGCGCCGGCGCGGTCGGCTTACAAACTGACCAGTGCGTTCACTGGCGAAAAGCGTTTCGTGCTGGCGGGGTCTGGACATATCGCCGGCGTCGTCAACCCGCCATCGATGCACAAATACCAATATTGGACGAGCGATACACTTCCGGCGCGATTCGATGATTTCGTCGCTGGCGCGACTGAAACCAAGGGCAGTTGGTGGCCCGACTGGATTGAGTGGCTCGCACCGCGATCGGGCCCACAGGTGGCGGCGCGGGTGCCGGGGGCGGGTAAGGTCAAGGGCAAGTTCAAGGCGATCGAGGATGCGCCGGGTCGCTACGTGAAGGAGCGAATTTAGGTGACAGCATTCCAGGAAGCCATGCGCCGCGTCATCACCGGCGACAATGCGGCGGGGGAATCGCTGGTCATCATCGACGGCGGGCCATCGGTATTCGCCGGCGATCCGGACCTTGGCGGGCTGTTCGAGATATGGGAGGACCGCGCCAGCGGTCCGATCGACCCGCGCGACCACAGCGATCTGGGGACGTCCAAGGCCGTGCTTGGGCCGCGACCGGGCAATGTCCAGGTGCGCTGGTTCGTGGTGTCGCCGCTGCCCGATGTCGTGCCGAAGGCCGAAATGGACGCAACGGCCCGCGCGGTGTTCGCCAGCTTTGGCGGTGAGCGCCACATCATCGACCAGCGCCGCGCCTCGGCAATGCACGAGACGCACTCGATCGACGTGATCTGCCTTTTGCAGGGCGATGTCTCGCTGATCCTGGAAACCGGCGAAACGCGGATCAAGCCGGGGCAGGTGGTCATTCAACGCGGCACCAATCACGCCTGGGTGGCGCATGGCGGCCCGGCGTTGCTGCTCGCCGTGCTGATCGACCGGACGCTGGTGGGCTAGGCTATTCGGCGGCGATCGCCAGTGGCGCAGCGAGAGCAGTCTTGGCCGGCTTGCTGAACACCAGTTCGCCATCATCGACCTTGCCGAAGCGCAATTCCATCGTGTCGAGCGCGTAGTTCGCCGTGACTTTCCACGGTGCGCGGTTGCCGGAACGGGGCAACGCATCGTTGCCGCGCTGCACATAGCCCGACGACAAGTCCATGGCGACGCGGTCGGTGGTGACATCGGATCTTGGGATGGGGGTGGCAATAGCGGTGCCGCTGGCCTGCATATGGTTGAGGATGCGGCCGACGTAAAAAGCGATCAGGTCCGACCGCAGTGTCCAGCTGGCGTTGATATAGCCAAACGACAGCGCCATGTTCGGCACGCCGGAAAACATCATGCCCTTGTAGGCGAGGCATTTCGACGTATCGACGGCGGTGCCATCGACGCTGACGGCCATGCCGCCGAGGGCAATGAGTTTCAGGCCGGTCGCGGTGATGATGATGTCCGCAGTCAGATGCTTGCCGGATTTGAGCTGGATCCCGCTGGGATCGAAATGGTCGATCACGTCGGTTTCCACCGAGGCGCTGCCCGAGTTGATCGCAGTGAACAGGTCAGCATCGGGAACCAGGCACAGGCGCTGATCCCAAGGGTTGTAGCTGGGCGTGAAGTGCTTTTCGACGTCATAGTCGGTGCCGAGCTGTGCGCGGACGCCATCGAGCAACTTCGCTTTGATCTTTGCCGGCTGGTTGCGGCTCATCCGATAAAACAACATGCCGAGGCTGACATTCTTGAACCGCACCAGGCTGTAGGCAAGCTTGGCTGGCAGCAGCCGGCGCAGCCGGTTGGCGAGGGCGTCGCTGCCCGGGCGGCTGACGACATAGGTCGGCGAGCGCTGCAACATGGTGACATGCGCTGCGGTTTTGGCGATCTCCGGCACCAGCGTCACGGCGGTGGCGCCGCTGCCGATGACGACGACCCGCTTGCCGGCATAGTCAAGCGTTTCGGGCCAGAATTGCGGGTGAACGATCGGCCCGGCAAAGTCCGCTGCGCCGGCGAAATGCGGGGCATGGCCTTCAGCATAGCTGTAATAGCCGCTGCACATGTACAGGAAGTTGCAGGTGATTTCGATTGTGCTGCCGTCGCTTTGCTCGGCGGTGACGGTCCAGCATGCAGCGGCAGAATCCCAGGCAGCCGCGCGCGCCTTGTGACCGAAGCGGATATGCTTTTCGACATCGTGTTCGGCGGCCGCAGCACAGATATAGCGGCGAATGCTCGGGCCATCGGCGATGGCCTTGGCTTCCTCCCATGGTTTGAACTTGTAACCCAATGTATACATGTCCGAATCTGACCGGACGCCGGGGTAACGAAACAGGTCCCAGGTGCCGCCGATGGCATCGCGCCCCTCAAGGATGGCATAGCTGCGCCCGGGGCAATCCTTTTGCAAATGCACGGCGGCGCCAATGCCCGACAATCCGGCGCCGATGATTAAGACGTCGAAATGGTGGGGTGGTGTGAGGCTCATGCCATGGTCTCCGCAAAAGCCAGATTGACGCTTACGTTAACGACTGCGGCGGTTTCACGCAACCAACGGTCCGCTGCAACCGGTGGCAGGGCTATGCGTTCTAAATCCGAACAACTATGGAGCATGATATGTCGACTGCCGAAGATCTGCAGGCCAAATTCTGGAAAGCCCTGCATTCCGACCGGACCATGATGCTGGGCCTCGATGGGGTGGAAAACGCCCATCCGAGACCTATGACGGCGCAAGCCGAAGGGGATCATGGGCCGATATGGTTTTTCAGCTCTACCGAAAGCAGCCTAGTTGAAAACCTCGACAACGGCCACCACGCCGTGGCGACGCTGGTCGATAAGGGGCATGATGTTTTCGCCACGGTGCACGGCAGTTTGAGCCTCGACAGCGATCCTGCAACCATCGACCGGTTGTGGAATCCGTTCGTCGCCGCTTGGTATGAAGGCGGCAAAACCGATCCGAAGCTGCGCCTCTTGCGGCTCGATCCCGAAAGTGCCGAGGTCTGGCTCAATGAATCGAGCATTTTTGCCGGGTTGAAGATGCTCCTCGGCGCCGACCCCAAGGCGGATTACAAGGACAAGGTGGCGACGATTTCGCTGGGGTAGGGGATCAACAGCAACCAGGGCATCAGCAGAGCCTGTATTGATGCCGATGGTGCAGCCGGCGAAAACCCGGCCGCACCATCGGCGATCCTATACGCGGTCCAGCGGATCGCTTCGCTATTGGTGTGCCGCGTCAGCGGCGCGGCATACCCGGCATTTGCGGCGGCGGCCGGCGATCCCGATCGCGCCGCGGCAGTTGTGCTTGATACGCCTGCAGGCAGTGCTCGGTGCAATAGGGGAAGCCCGCCTGCGCGCCCTTGCCGCAAAAGTGGAAATCCGCCTCGCCCGGATGGCCGATCGGCCATTTGCAAATTTTTTCATTCAGATCGAGCAGTGTCGTTCGCGCCGCCTTGCCAGTGCGGAGCGGTTTTTTGGCGGCGACCGGACGCGGCGTGCTGGGGGCCGGCGCAGGGGCGGTGGCGGCAGCAGGTGCCGCGACCTTGACCGCTGTGGTGGCAAAAACCTCCTCGCCACCCTTTACCGGTGAGGGGCGCGATTCGAGGCCCAGCCGATGCGCCTTGCCGATGACGGCATTGCGGCTGACTCCTTCACCCAGCGCCTCGGCGATCTGGCTGGCTGTCATGCCGCCTTCCCAGCCGGCCTTGAGTTGCGCAATGCGTTCGTCGGTCCAGGCCATTTGGTTTCACGTCCCTAATCAGTCGCGGCTTGCCGCCGAGGCAGTCCCGGCGTTAAAGCCGGATCATGGCATCCATACAAACATCCGGTCCGGTCGATTCCGGGCTGCGCCACCCCGAACCGGGCGTGGTCGTCATCCCGTCTGTCAACTGGCAGGGGTTGCAAACCCTGTATTTGAAGGAGGTGAGGCGATTTTTCAAGGTGCAGTTGCAAACGGTGTGGGCGCCGGCGATCACCACCTTGATGTTTCTGGTGATTTTCGCGCTGGCTTTGGGTGCGTCCCGACCAGCCGTTCTCGGCGTGCCGTTTCCCGATTTTCTGGGACCCGGGCTGATCGTCATGGGGATGATCCAGAACAGCTTTGCCAATTCGTCGTCATCGATTCTGGTGGCCAAAGTCCAGGGTTCGATCATCGATGTGTTGATGCCGCCGCTCTCGGCCGGCGAACTGGTTGCAGCCTATGTCGCAGGTGCGCTGACGCGGGGATGGCTCGTCGGCATTGCGGTATGGGTCGTCATGGCGATTGCGCCCGGCGTCAACGTGCCGATCCATAACCTGGCACTGGTGCTGTATTTCGGGACCATGGGGTCGGTCATGCTGGCGCTGCTCGGCGTGCTCACGGGGATCTGGGCCGACAAGTTCGACCATGCAGCGGCAGTGACCAATTTCGTGATTCAGCCGCTGACGCTGTTGTCCGGGACATTCTACGTGATTGACCGCGTCAATCCGGTGATGAAGGTGATCAGCCATGCCAACCCGTTCTTCTACATCATCGATGGTTTTCGCAGTGGTTTCCTCGGTGTTTCGGACGGCCTGCTCGGACAGGGCGCACTGTTGCTGCTCGCCATCAATATCATGCTGTGGTGGGCCTGCTATCGCGTGCTGCGCAGTGGCTGGCGCCTGAAGGCCTGATCGCGCCGCGTCAATACGGCCGGTGTCGTTCACGCTGCATTGCATTATAAATGCGTATCCGTTTATCCCGAGGCTTATCAATTGGGGATAAAAACGGCCTTGTGACGGGTTTGACACATTTGAATCGGCGGCTGAGGCTATGCGCTTTGTGCACCGTTTAGGGCCTATCCTCTGCATGTCATTCGCTCCGCCTTTTTGTCAGCACCGCCCGCACACCCTGTTGCTGGTGGGCGCTCTGGCCATGGCGATTGCCGGTTGCGGCAAGACGGATAGTGCTGCTCGCAAGAAGCCGCCGCAGGTTGTCGGCGCGATGCCGGCCAAGGCCGAGTACTTTGCACCGCGTCTTGTCGCGCTGGGTACGGTGACGCCGCTGCAATCGGTGGCAGTCCG